>JAKMFG010000323.1 GCA_022425565.1 Alphaproteobacteria bacterium | reverse complement strand
CGACTGCAGCGTGGTGGCGCGTCTTCGCGCTGCTGGTTTCAACATCATCGGCCGCACCAACATGACCGAATTCGCCTATTCCGGCCTCGGCATGAACCCGCATCACGGCAACCCGCGCAGCCCGTGGGAACGCGATGTCGATGGCGGCCGTGTCGCCGGCGGGTCCTCTTCGGGAAGCGCAGTGTCGATCAGCGACGGCATGTCGGCTGCCACCATCGGGTCCGACACCGGCGGTTCGACCCGCGCCCCGGCTGTTTTTTGCGGCATTGTCGGGCTGAAGCCGACAACAACACGCATGCCGTCCGACGGCATCTACCCTCTTTCCACATCCTTCGACGCGGCAGGCCCGATGGGCCACAGCACGGACTGTTGCGCCATTATGGACGACATCATGGCGGGCGGTGCCGGCCGGCCCGAAACCCCGTTCCCGGTGAACGGGCTGAGGCTTGCGATCCCGCGCGGCTATCTGTTCGACGAGCTGGACCCCGAAATTGTCGCGGGTTTTGATGCCGCGGTGGCAAGACTGTCAGCGGCAGGTGCCAGGATCAGCGATATCAGCCTCGATATTCTGGAAGAGCTGCGCCCGGCGAACCGCCCGAAGAGCATCGTCTCTGCAGAGGCATTTGCGATCCACCGCGACCAGCTGGCCGCGCGACGTGACGGGTACGATCCCTATGTGGCGACGCGTCTGGATGGTGGCAGCGATATTCTGGCGGCGGACTATATCGCCATGCACCGCGAGCGTGATGCGACCTGCGCGGCCGTGCAGGCGGTGACCCGTCCGTTTGATGCCCTGCTGCTGCCGACCTCGCCATGCGTGCCGCCGAAGATCGCGCCGCTCGAAACGACCGAGGCATTGATGAGGGCCAGCGCTCGGGTGCTGCGCAACACGGCGCTGTCGAACTATCTCGACCGGCCGACCATCACCATTCCCTGCCACCGCGCGGGAGAGGCACCTGTCGGCCTGTCGCTGATGGGATCACGCCATCACGACCGCCGGCTGCTGGCCATCGCCGCCGGCGTCGAGGGGATTGTCAGGGGTTAGGCTGTCCGTGCGCCGGCGCCTTATTTGAAGTGTCACCGGCCTATTCGAAGTGTCATCGGCCTATTCGGCCGGGGCGACCCCGCGGTTCCGCCGGAAGCGGAACAGGCTGCCCGTCCGGCGTAAAAGGGCCCCGCTGAACCGGCCGAGCCTGTCACCAATCACCAGCATCGCCGGTGTGGCCACCAGTGTCAGGATGGTAGCAAAGGCAAGGCCGCCAGCAATCGTGCTGGAGAGCTGCGTCCACCATTGCGAGGATGGCGCACCAACCAGAACGTCCCGTTCAGTGATCTTGATCGTCAGCTGGAAGACCATCGGCAGCAGGCCGAGAATGGTGGTCACCGCCGTCAGCAGAACCGGCCGGAAACGGACAAGGCCGGCGCGGAACGCAGCGTCCTTGGCCCCGTATCCACGGGCCCGGTACTCATTGAAAGTATCGATCAGCACGATGTTGTTGTTGACCACAATGCCGGCCAGAGCGATAACACCGAGCCCACTCATGACGATGCCGAAGGGCTGGGCCGTCGCCCACAGGCCCAGCATGACCCCGCCTGTCGACAGCAGGATCGCCGACATGGTGACGAAGGCCTGCCATGCGGAGTTGAACTGCACCATCAGCACAATCAGCATCAGCAGCAACGACAGCGAGAAGGCCTGGCTCAGAAACGCGCCGGTCTCGGCCATATCCTCGTTCTCGCCGGCGAAGGAGACATCGACATTCTGCACGAGCGGCGTTGAAGCAAGCGAAGCCTGAAGCGCCTCGACGCGTTCGGCCGGAAGCCGTCCGCCTGCGACATCGGCGTTAATATACATATAGCGGTCGCCGTCCTTGCGCTCGATATCGCCGCCTTTCTGGCGCGGCTGCAATCTGGCAAAGACCGAAAGTGGCACATAGGAGCCGTCGGAAGCCGGCACGCGCAACTCGCCAAGACGGTCCAGGTTGCGCTGGTCGCCCATGAACCGCATGACAACGTCAAGCTCGTCCTCGGCATCATCCGGACGGAAATCGGAAATGCGCACACCGCGGGTCAGCATCTTGATCATGGTGCCAAGCCCGGAGATCGACACCCCATGGCGGCTGGCGGCCTCGCGGTCGGTGACGAGGGTCCATTCAAGGCCCGGCAGCGGCCGGTTGTCAGCGATATCGACAAACCCGCCAAGATCGTTCATGCGCGCCACGACAACATCGGTGGCGGCGGCGATCTCATCCAGATCATCACCCATGATCTCGATGCGGATGGGAAGCGCACCGCCCGGTCCCTGCTGCTGCTTGGTGATGCTGAAATCGGCACCGGCAAGGCCGGAAATCAGCCCCCGCATGCGGTCCATCAGCGCTGCTGCCGGATCGCGCTCATCCCAGTCCGCAAAGACCGTGCGAATGGTGCCAACGGAATCACGCGGCACCTGATGCCCGCCGCTTCCCGGCCGGAAAGAGCGCGCATAGAAATCCTGCACACCGTCCACCGGAAGGATCGATGTCTCGGCCGTATTCACCAGCGCGTCGCGTTCCTTCGCCGACAGATCACCGCGCGCCAGAATCTGCACGCTTGCCTGCTCGGGCTCGATATCCGGGAAAAAAGCCGCGCCGTGCCCTGCCATAAAATAAACGCTGAAGCTGCCGAAGATGATGCCGATCACCGTCATCATGGTGATTACGGGATACCGGATCGCCTTTTTCAGGGTCCAGCGATAGCCTCGCGGTGCGGTGGCCGAAATCATGCCCTTCGGCACCGACTTCTTGCCGATGACGCCGCCAAGTACCGGAATGAAGATCAGCGCCATGAACAGCGATGCAATCAGCACGCTCATCACCGTGATCGGCAGATATTTCATGAACTGGCCGACAATGCCGGGCCAGAACAGCAGCGGCAGGAAGACCATCAGCGTTGTTATGGTCGAGGAGATGATCGGCCAAGACATGCGCTGCGCGCCCTGCAGATAGGCGTCGCGGCGGCTTGCGCCCATGGCAATCCGGCGGTCAGCATATTCAGTGGTGACAATCACCCCGTCGACAAGCATGCCGGCAACAAGGATCAGCGAGAACAGCACGACGATGTTCATCGTCACGCCCATCAGGTTGAGAACGCTGATCCCGATAAAGAAACTTCCCGGAATGGCCAGCCCGACCAGTGTCGCGTTGCGAATGCCAAGAACACCCAGCACCACGACCATCACGATCAGCACGGCGGCGGCAACATTGTTGCCAAGATCGCTCAGAAGATTGCGCACATCCTTGGAATCATCAAACAGGTAGGTGACCTTGACGCCCTCGCCGATTTTCGGCGCCTCCTCGTCGATCACCGTGCGCGCGGCCTCGACAACCTCGATAATGTTGGAGCCGACACGCTTGCTGACATCCAGCACCACGGCCGGCTCGCCATTCACCCGCGACCAGCCCTCGGCCTGGCGGAAGGATCGCCGGACCACAGAAATATCGCCAAAGGTGATGGCTGTGCCGTCACGCGCCTGAACAGGCATCTTCACCAGATCGTCGATGGATTCGATGACGCCCGGAACCTTTACCGTCAGGCGGCCACCACCATCATCGATGGCACCCGCCGTCACCAGCTGGTTGTTGCCGCTGACGAGCCGGATCACCGCCGACGGGTCGAGCCCGTAGGCCTCGATGGCAGACGCGTCCAGCAGAATTTCGAGAACCTCTTCACGGTCTCCGCCAATCTTGACCTCGAGCACACCTTCGAGAGCTTCGACCTTGTCCTTGATCTCGCGCGCGGCGAGAACCATTTCACGCTCCGAAACCGGCCCATAGAGCGCAGCCGTCAGGATCGGGAAGAGCGACAGGTTGACCTCGGTCACCGTCGGCTCGTCGGCCTCGCCCGGCAGGTCCGGCTTCGCGTCGTCCACCGCCTGCCGCACATCATCAAGGATGCGGTCGATATCCTCGCCGGCATCGAATTCCAGCGAAATCGACGCATAACCCTCCGAGGCCACCGACGACATCTTGTCGAGACCCTGAACAGAACGCAGGTGCTTTTCCAGCGGCTTTACCAGCAGCCGTTCGGAATCCTCGGGCGAAATGCCTTCATATCCGACTGACACATAGGCAACCGGAATATCGATATCCGGGGTCGCTTCCTTGGGAATATCCAGATAGGAGACGTAACCGAAACCGCATAGCACCAGCAGCGCGACGAAGACCGCGCCGGTACGGGAAAAGGCGGCGCTGATCACACCGGTCATGATGTTGGCTCCGGCGAGACGCGGACCGGATCACCGGCATTGACGAAAGCCTGACCGAATGTCAGCAAGGCGGCGCCGTCGGCAAGTCCGGAGACGAACACCTGCTCTACACCGGAGCGTACGAGCTCGACTGGTACGACGCGCACGGTACCGCCATCATCGATCTTGGCTGTCAGCGACCCGTCGCCCGCAACGGACAGATGCGCCGGCGACATGCCGAAAGCAGGCTGGAAGCCGACATCGATATTCGCCTCGACAGTCATTCCGGCGCGAAGCTCGCGGCCCGGGTTCGGAACCGTCACCTCGACATCGAAAGTACGGGTCGTGGTGCTGCTGATAGAGGCGATCTTGGTGACCGCGCCCTTGCGCATGCCGGCCCCGGCAACATTCACATTGACCTGGTCATCAAGCTCGACCTCGCCGATATTGGTCTGCGGCACGGCAACCACAATTTTCAGTTCGCCCATGTCGAGAATGGTGGCCGCCGGCGAACCGGCTGCAATCTGCTCGCCCTGTTCCAGATGCATGGTTTCAAGCCAGCCTGCGACCGGTGCCTTGATGGTCGATTTCGCCAGCTGGTCACGAAGAACGGCAAGGTTGGATTTTGCGGTGGCCAGACGCGCGCGGTTCTGCGCGATATCGACATCAGACCGCAGGTTCTTGGCAAGGTCGATCTGTGCCAGCGTCATGCGGGCATTTTCGTAATTCGCCTTCAGCTGCGCCAGCTCGACCGGCGCGCTGAAATTCTGCTTGGCGAGTTTCTGCGCGATCTCAAGGCGCTGCTTTGCCACCTCGAGATTGGCCTCGGCAGCGGCACGCTGTTCAATATAGGTGCCGCGCGACTGGGCGGTAGCGCTGTCCAGCGCGGTTGTGGCCGCAGCGATTTCCGCCTTCGCAGCTTCGATCCGTGCCGGAAGGGTGCTGGTGTCGATGACGACCAGGACGTCACCAGCCTCGATCTGGCGACCTTCAACAGCCGGCACCTTGACCGCCGTGCCACCAATCTCGGCAGACAGTGTGATGATCGCTTTTGGCCGGGTCACGCCACTGGCCCTGACAGACCGGCGTACCTTGCTGTTTTCCACCGTCACAGATGAAATGATCGGCATACCCGCAGTCGCGGCCGCATTATTGGCCGGTGAGGTCGCCACTGAGGTCGCCACTGAGTTTGCCACTGAGTTTGCCGCGGAACCAGTCGTCTGCTGCGCCGTGGTCGCTTCAGGCGCGCCGGAATCGCCGCCAAGCATGCCCGAAGCCATCCAACCAGCCGCGCCAAGAGCCACCAGGGCGGCCCAGATATAAGAGGATCTGAATTTCATAAATCAATCGCCGGGAGTTTGTCTCGCCTGCGCGTTATATAGCCGCAGATACCCTTCTGAACAAGGACATGGGCAGTATTACAGGGCAGTTCACAGACTGTTCACCTTTGCCTGTCCTGAAGGATCATTCCCGCGGCGCGGTGCGCCAGCATCATTGTCGGCGCGTTGGTGTTGGCCGAAGTGATGTTGGGAAAGGCCGATGCATCGCATATACGCAGCCCCTCGACCCCGTGGACACGAAGCCTGTTGTCCACCACCGACGAAGCGGCGTCCGGACCCATCCGGCACGTTCCACACAGATGGAAGACGGTGCCGCCACGCTGCCGGAAATCGGCCAGTACGGCGTCGTCATCCATTCTGTCGAGCGGAGTCATCGGTTCATCCGCGAGAAGGTCGCAGAGTGCCGGCGTCGCCATCAGCCGCTCGATGAGGCGCGCCATGGCAAGTGCTTCGGCACGGTCATCCTCATGATCCAGATAATTCGGGCGGATCGAAGGTAACTCGCCCGGCCTTGCCGATGTAATGGTGACAGTGCCTTCACTTTTCGGCCGGCAGCTGTTGAACCCCAGAATAAAGCCAGAGAAACTGTCCGGCTTCATCAGCTTGCGTTTGCCCTTTTGAGAGGTCTGATAGCTAAGCGGATTCATATAGATCTGGGTGTCGGGGCGGTTCAGCGCCGTACTGCTCTTCACCAGTCCACCAAGCTGGTTGACGCTGAGCGACAGCGGCCCGCTACGGCGCAGCACATATTCCATCCCGGCCATGATCCGGCCCGGCCAGTTGCCAAACACATCGTTCAGGGTCTTCTGCTTCGACTTGAAGATATAGTTGATCCCGTAATGGTCCTGAAGGTGCTGCCCGACATGCGGCGCATTGTGAACGGACCTGATCCCGATGCTCTGCAGATAACGGGCGTCACCCACGCCGCTAAGCTGCAGGATCTGGGGTGATCCCACGGCGCCGGCCGCAAGGATGATCTCGGCCCCGGCGCGTGCCTTGAAATCCTGTCCGTTCCGGCTGTAGCTGACGGTCTGCGCGCGCTTCCCCTCGAACCCGATTCGACTGACATGCGCGCCGGTCATCACCGTCAGATTGCGGCGCCGCATCGCCGGGCGCAGGAACGCCTTGGCGCTGGAACAGCGCTGACCGTCGCGGGTTGTTGTCAGATAGGGCGTGATCCCCGGTCCCTCCCGTGTGGGGGCTTCACAGACAGGCAGCTGGCCCTGGCGGCAAATCTCCAGAAAGTCGCGTCCCATGGGATGGAAATCAGCGCTGTTGTCGGTCACCGAAAGATGCGGTGCGCGCGGATCGTCCTGCGGCGGCGTCTCCAGCTGCTCGAAATGCGGCATCACATCAGCATAGGACCAGCCATTATTGCCGGCCGCCGCCCAGTCGTCATAATCACCCGCCTGACCGCGATGATAGACAAGTGCGTTGATAGACCCTGACCCGCCAAGCACCTTGCCGCGCGGATGGTAGATGACCCGCCCATCCAGTCCCGGCACGGGATCGGAGTTGTACATCCAGTTCACCGCCTTCTGCTGGAACAGGATGCCATAGCCAATCGGCACCTGAACCCAGAACCGCCGGTCAGACGGCCCGGCTTCCAGAAGCAGCACCTGATGCCGCCCGCAGGCGGTCAGTTTCTCGGCAAGCACGCAGCCCGCAGATCCGCCGCCGACGATGATGTAGTCGAATTCCCGCACCGAACGCTCCTGATTTTCAGCGCGCTATTGTTTGGATAGACCACAGATTCCGGATGTTCATGATTCGCCTCTTACCGCTGCGAGGGCGGCGTCCAGCTCGTCAAGGACGAGTTCTGGCGGCTCAATACCGACCGACAGGCGGAAATACCCTTCGGAGATGCCCAGCGCGGCGCGGCCCTCTGCGCTCAGCGCCCGATGCGATGACGAGGCCGGGTGCGAGAGCGTGCAGCCCACATCACCAAGTGTCGGCGCAAAGGGAATGCCGCCGGCATTCATCACAAAGCTGTTCACTTCGTCCCGTCCGCCCTCGATCTCGAAGCTAAGCATATTGCCAAACTGCCCGCCGAACAGTGCGCCAGCGCGGTTGTGGTGCGGGTGATCGGCACGACCCGGGTAGATGACCTGCCTGATGCCGTCCCGCCCGGCCAGCGCGTCGGCCAGCGTGGCGGCGGTCGCCTGCGCCTTCTCGAAACGAAGGTCAAAGGTATGTATCCCGCGCTCGGCAAGCCAGCAGTCGAAAGGGCTCGGCGTCGTGCCCCAGGTGACGGCGGCATCATATATGGCAGTGCGAAGCCCGGGATCACGCGCCGCGACATAACCGAGGGTCACATCCGAATGGCCGGCGAGAAACTTTGTGATCGAGTTGATGACGATATCGGCGCCGTGTTCCATCGGGCGGAACATCGCCGGTGTGGTGAAGGTATTGTCGACCACCAGCAGCGCCCCGTGCGCTGCGGCCAATTCGGCGATACCGGTGACATCGGCAACACGGAGCGTCGGGTTCGATACCGCCTCAATCATGATCATCGCAGTGTTGGGACGGATGGCAGCTTTCATAGCGGCGACATCGGATGAATCGGCAAAGCTTGTCTCGAAACCAAGGCGCGGCAGGTCCTGGCCAAGCATGCGAAGCGAGCGCCCATAGAGCTGGTCGCCCGCAAGGACATGGTCGCCGGCCTTCAGTACACCAAGGAACATGGCCGAAATCGCCGCCATGCCCGATGCCGTAACAATCCCGCCCTCTGCGCCTTCCAGCTGGTCGACCGTGGCCGCCAGCATGTCGGCGTTCGGATGCCCCTCGCGCGCATAGGTATAGCCCTCCAGCGCACCTTCATATTGCGCATCCAGCGTATCGGCAGATTCCGCCGCATAGACCACCGACGGGAAAATCGGCGTCGCCACCGGCCGACTGGCCGAGGCCGGAATCGCACCACGCCGCGCGAGGCTCGGCTTGCCGTTATCCTTGTTGTCAGACTTGCTCATCTGGCTTTTTCCTCTCTGTCCGCGGTCTTGCCCGCGGTGTTTTCGGCCCGGTCATAATCCCAGCATAGATGCACCGTGAGCGGCCCACGGAACGCCCAGCCACCAAACCCGGCAGGCCTGCCCGGATCAAGGCGCAATCCGCCGAGGCGCTCGAACATCATAGGCAAGGCAACATCCGCCACCAGCGCCCTTGCCGCAAAGGCCCCGGCGCAGAAATGCGGCCCGGCCCCGAAGGCGATGTGCTTTCGCGTATCACGGGTGATATCAAAGCTGTCGGGATCAGTGAAATGCGCCGGGTCGCGGTTCGCAGCGCCAAACATGAAAAAGGCGCGCCCTCCCGGTGTGATCTTCACATCGCCAATCTCGGCACTGCCGGCGATCCGCCGCGGCGACATGCCGATCGGCGCCATCCAGCGCAGATATTCGTCAAAAGCCCGGTCCCAGCCAACCGTCCCGTCCATCAGACACGCCAACTGGTCGGGATGGGTGAGAAGTGCCCATGCGCCGCCGGCGATGGCATCGCGCGGCTCGTTCTGACCGCCGCTGATCACCAGCTTGACGTTTGCCAGGATCTGGTCGTGCGTGGCGCCTGCGCGTTGCAGGACCGCGATCACCGATACGCCGTCGATGCTGTCCGGATCAGGCGGGCTGGCGGCAAAGGCATCAAGACGCGCCTCGATCGCGGCGTCGAGGGCCGCAACAGCGCTGAGACAGCGCGCCTCGGTATCAGTTTCACCGGCATAGTTCGAGATACCGTCGATCATCGCCTGCGAATGCGCGTCCATCTCATGCGCCGTCACATTGTCGAGGCCGGTGATCAGCCGCAGCGCCTCGCCGGACAGCGTCATCGCATAATCGGTGCACAGATCGGCCTGTCCCTGTGGCACAAGCTCGTCCAGAACACGCACCGCAGCCTCGCGAAAGGCGGCCCGCCAGTGCCGCTGGACCGCACGCGGCGAGACCGCCGGCTGCATCGCCCGCCGCTGTGACTGGTGCGCATCGCCGTCGTGGCGCATCATGTTCTGGCCCATCAGCCGAGTCATCAGCCCACCGGGCTGTTCCGAGCTGAAGATGTCGATCCGCTTTTCCCAGATGTCGATATCGTCCCGCCGTGTGAAAACGATCCCGTCAAGCTGCGGGACATAGGCGACAGGTGCTTCGGCCCGCAGCCGTGCAAGCTGCGGATAAGGGTCATGCCACAGGGCATCCATGTCGATATCGAAATGCGGGGCGGTATGCATAGGGTGAATCCTGCCGCCCTCGCGAAGCGGTGTAAAGCTTGGCCGTAGCTAGGCCTGCGCCGCCGGTGTGGCAGCCGGGCCGCTTGTCAGCATGCGGCCGACAGCAAGGCCCGCCAGCATCATCAGAACGAACAGCACGGCATCGCCCGGCACCAACAGCAGCGACGAGATCGCCGGCCCCGGACACAGCCCGCCAAGACCCCAGCCAATGCCGAACAACGCCGATCCGACGACCAGCTTGCTGTCGATGGCATTGTTCGCCGGGATCCGGAAACCGGCAGTACCCGACGCAAAGACAGGGCCGGTCCGCCGCATGACGATCCGGTGGCCGATGAAGTTCGCCACAACACCGCCGCCCATGACAAAGGCAAGCGACGGGTCCCAGGTGCCGAACAGGTCGAGAAAGCCTGCCACCTTGGACGGGTTCAGCATGCCCGACAGGGCGAGGCCGGCGCCGAACAGCGCGCCGATGAGGATGATTGAGATATGTCGCATCATGACCTGCCCTCCCCTACATCACGTGGCGTGCGAGAAAGACGGTGGCGATGCCGGTCGTCATGAAGGCGCCAACCGCCACAAGCGAGCGTGGCGACAGCCTGGCAAGGCCGCAGATGCCGTGTCCAGAGGTGCAGCCCGACCCGATCGCGGTGCCGAGCCCGACGATGAACCCCGCCACCGGCAGGATCATACCGGATGCAGCAGGCATGATGTCGACCGGGCGGCCCAGAAAATAAATGACCGCAAAGGGTCCGGCCAGCATGCCGATCACGAACAGTACCCGCCATCCGATGTCGGACCTGCCCGATGGCATGACAATGCCGCCAAGGATACCGCTGACACCCATGACCCGGCCGTGGGTCAGCATCAGCAGCAATGCCGACAGACCGATCATCACACCGCCGATCAGCGACGCATAAGGTGTGAAATTCTGGAAATCTATACTCATGGCCCCCTCCACTGGAGTTGAATTCAGTAGATTTGAATTCCGTGATATCGAATTCCGTCAGGTACCGCCATGCGCCTTCGACCAGCCGCGTGGATCGTGAAGGAAGGCTTCGACCTTAGACAGCGTATCCTCGTCGAAACTTCCCGACTCGCGGCTTGCCGCCAGCACGTCCCACCAGGTCGACAGATAATGCAGTTTGACACCTTCGGCGGCGAGTTGCTCTTCCGCGTCCTTGAAGATGTCATAATAGAAAATGACAAAGGTGTGGCCGACTTCGGCGCCGGCGGTGCGGATGGCATCGACAAAGCTCAGCTTGCTGCCGCCGTCGGTTGCCAAATCCTCGACAAGAAGCACGCGCTGGCCGTCGCGTATATCGCCCTCAATCCTGGCGTCGCGGCCAAAACCCTTGGGCTTCTTGCGGACATAATGCATCGGCAGTCCGGTGCGTTCGGCAAGCCAGGCGGCGAAGGGAATGCCGGCCGTCTCACCACCGGCAACGGCGTCGAGGCTTTCATATCCGATGTCATTCATGATGACGGTGCGGCCGTAATCCATCATCTGCGCGCGCATCCGCGGAAAGGCGATGATCTTGCGGCAGTCGATATAGACCGGGCTCTTCATACCAGAGGTCAGGGTGAAGGGATCGTCAGCGCGAAAGAGCACAGCTTCAATCTCGAGAAGCATGCGGGCCACCGAGCGTGCAATGGCGGGTTTGTCGTAGGTATGGGTCATGTCCTGTGTCACCGGGGTCCTCCGTAATCGGGGCGGATACTAGTCAAGGCAGTGGGCCTTGTCATCCGTCACCAGGTCATCCGATGAGATTCATCATCCGAAGACCTCGGGTCGCCTCATGTCTCTTCCGGCGAGAACAGCCAGCCAAGGACATAGGCCCCGGCGACCGCCGCTGCCAGTTGTGCGACGATGAAGGCCGAAACATCAGCCGGCAGAATGCCGGAGAAACTATCGGTAAAGGAACGCGCGATGGTTACCGCCGGATTGGCGAAACTTGTCGAAGCGGTAAACCAGTAGGCAGCGGTGATATACATGCCGACAAGCGCAGGCACCGCATCCGGACGCCATCGCAGACCGCCGAAAATGACTGTCAGCAGCCCGAAGGTGGCAACAAACTCCGAGCCCCATTGCGCCGGTCCGGTGCGCACATTCTGCGACAGCTGCAAAAGCGGCACCTCGAACATGAAATGCGCCAGCATCGCCCCGCAGATGGCACCAGCCACCTGGACAAACATGAAATGGGCCGCCCGGGTGAAGGCGATCTCGCGGCGCAGCAGAAAGGCGATGGTCACGGCCGGGTTGAAATGCGCCCCCGACACCGGACCGAACACCGTGATCAGCACATAGAGAATGGCGCCAGTCGGGATGGTGTTGCCAAGAAGGGCAATCGCCACATTACCTCCGGCCAGCCGCTCGGCCATGATCCCCGACCCGATGACCGTGGCCAGCAGGATCATGGTGCCGGCGAACTCGGCAACAAGAATACGGGCTGTCTTGTGGCTGATCATGGCAATTCCCCAATGGCGCGGATGGCCGGCATCAAGTCGTCCACCGGAGCGTCGCCCAGCGCCAGCAGCGCGTCAACACGTGCTTTCATCTGGCCATAGGTGACGGCAAAGGCGGCCATGATGTCGTCGCGGCTTCCGGTCACAGCTGCCGGGTCTTCCACGCCCCAATGCGCGGTATGCGGATGTCCCGGCCAGACCGGACAGGTCTCGCCGGCGGCATTGGCGCAGACAGTGATCACGATATCCATCGCGTCGGCATCAGGGCCGGCAAATTCATCCCAGCTTTTCGAGCGGGCAAACCCATGGTCGATCCCGCGCGCCTCGAGCGTGGCGATGGCAGCCGGATTCGGCATGCCCGTCGGCATCGATCCGGCCGAGTAGGCGTTATAGCTGCCCTTCCCGTAATGGCGCAGGATCGCCTCGGCGAGAATGGAACGGGCAGAATTGCCGGTACAAAGAAAAAGAACGTTGCGAGGGCTTGTCATCAGGCACACCGGTGGGCATTTCACGTCACAAATGGATATCATCCGATCATGACAAAAAGGTTACAGAAGCGCGATCTGCCCAGCAAGATATGCGCGACCTGCGGGCGCCCGTTCACCTGGCGGAAAAAGTGGGAACGCGACTGGGAACAGGTCAGATACTGCTCGAAGAGATGCGCCGGGCAGCGCGGCAAGCCGTCATCCTGACATGGCGGCGGCAACCGCCTGCTCTATCTGCGCCTGCTCGATCACCTCTGCGACCATGCCGTTCTGCAGCGTCTCTCCGGCGCCGATGTTATCGATATAGATTCCGAACTCATCCGTCCCGGCACGGTCGGCAGGCACCCATGCGAACAGGCATTGATGCCCCTTTGGACAATCAGCTGTGACGGCGTCCTGAAGCGGCTCGGCGCTGTCGAAGTGCCAGGTCACAGCCACCGCGACGAAAAAGGACTGTGTGCCGCGGCCGACGACATCCATCGTGACCGGCATGGTAACCACCACATCGCTGCTGCCGCTGGCCGCCATGTAAGTTGCCAGATCGCCGCCATGGTCGGACATGATGACCGACAGCGGTACGAAATGCGCAACAATGTGCGGGCCGGCGGCTGGCATAAAACTGTCTCCGTGGATGAGGTCCGATTCGGCGCACTGTGCCAGTTTCGCGGCACCTTATCCAGTGGCAACTTGACCAGCAGCGTCTTGACCAGCAGCGTCTTGAAAGGTGCCCGTTCGATTGATGGCCTCAGCACTGTCCGGCCACATCAGGCAATCAGGCAGGCGGCGCCGGTGCTCAGCTTCGCTCCGGCGTGCGCAGCGCATAGCCGCTACCGCGGATGGAGTGGATGAGGTTCGCAGGCACGGCACCATCTTCACTGGCGCTGTTCAAGGCCTTGCGCAGGCGCGAAATGTGAACATCGACGGTCCGCTCCTCGACATAGACACCATGCCCCCATACCAGGTCGAGAAGCTGGGCGCGGCTGAACACGCGCCCGGGACGTTCCATCAGGGTGACAAGCAGCCTGCTTTCCTTGGGTCCGAGCGTCACTGTATGGCCGCCCCGGGTGACTTCCATGGTCGTCTGGTTGAATGTCAGATCATGGAATTCCAGCACCTCGTCGGAAAGAGACGGATGCGCTCGCCGGAGAAGCGCGCGAACACGGCTGATCAGCTCGCGCGGCGAAAATGGCTTCGAAATATAGTCATCAGCACCGATGTCGAGGCCAAGCGTGCGGTCTCCCTCCTCACCGCGGGCGCTAAGCATGATGATCGGAAGCTGGCGGGTCTCGGACCGTGCGCGCAGCGTCCGGCAGACATCGATCCCCGACATATGCGGCATCATCCAGTCGATGATGACAAGGTCGGGCCGGTGTTCCTCAATCATGTCCAGCGCCTGCCTGCCATCCTCGGCGCGAATCACCTCGTAATCCGCCTGAACGAGATTAAAGGTCAGCAGCTCGAGCTGGTTCGGCTCATCATCAGCGACAAGGATGCGGATCGACATTCTGACCTGTTCCTCTCTTGCGATCTCTTCAGCTTTGCTGATGCCACATGACGGTTACGGTTTTGTTACAGCGCATGGTCCCCGGCAATCACCGGCAATGATACCGCGAATGTCGTGACGCCCTCGGCGGTGCTGGTGATTTCCATCGTGCCCCTGTGGCGGTTGACGATGTGCTTGACGATGGCAAGGCCGAGGCCGGTGCCGCCGATCTGGCGCGAGCGTGCCTTGTCCACCCGATAGAACCGCTCGGTCAGCCGGCTGAGATGCTTCTTCGCGACGGTCTCGCCATGGTTGGTGACCGAGACCGTTACATAGCCTGATTTCAGGGCAGAAATATCAATCCTGATATCGGTTCCCTCGAACCCGTATTTCAGCGCGTTCTCAATCAGGTTGTGGAACACTTCGTTGATCTCGTCAGAAAACCCATACATGACCGGACGATTCGGCTGGCTGCACCTGTCATCAACCAGGACAATGCCCATCTGGCGGCGCGCGGCGCGCGGCTCGAGGCTGGCAATAACCGACTTCACGACCTCGAGCAGCGGCACCCTTTCATCTGGAATGATATGTTCGTCGACCTCGACCCTCGACAGGGACAGCAGATCATCGATCAGCCGCGACATGCGGCCGGCCTCCTCCTCCATGATTTTCAGAAACCGCTGCTGTGTCGGCCAGTCGCGCACCTCGTTGAGAAGGATGGTCTCGATGAAACCGGCGAGACTCGTCAATGGCGAGCGGAGCTCATGGCTCACATTGGCAACGAAATCGCGCCGTACCTTTTCCAGATTGCGCTGCGATGTCATGTCGAGAAGGATGGCCGCGATCTGACCATCATCCATTCTGTTGACGCGCACCTTGAATTCCATCGCCACGCTGGTTTGCAGCGCATAGGCAAGCGTGCAGGATGAACTGCGACCAGCGACAAGATCGGTGACATCGTCATGCGCGATCACATCGGCCAGCTGCTTGCCGACCAGCCCTTCGCCCAGAAACCTGACCGCCGCCGCGTTTGCGGAAATCAGTCTGCCATCCGCATCGGCCACAAGAAGTCCGTCGTCGAGCATCTGCCCGACCGCGCCGAGCATACCAGGCGCGGCGAGCATGCCGGGCGCGGCGATCGAGGCTTTATCCCTTGGGGTGTTCATCTCTGGCTCTCGGCGGTTCGGCGGGGCGATCGGCGCCCGGCATTTATTCCCTTGGCTTCCATTCCCTAGATATAGCAAGCCGCCACCGTCGCTGCCAGCGCGGCGGCATGGTGCGGGATCAGGCGCCTTCGATCTGCGGCACCAGATTCGCGCTCTGCGCCAGCTGCTGGAACCGGCGGCGCGCATGGCTGTCGACAAGCGACGCGCAGCTCGGGTCGACATGCAATGTCAGCACCTTGCCGTCATGACTTAACCGCAGCTTGCGCAAGTCCTGTGCTGTCCCGCCTGAGAACGTCAGGGCAAAACGCAGCCCGAGACCGATTGTCGTTGCCTGGGCACGGCGGCGGCGGCTGAGAATGAAAGCCAGTTCCGGTGGTCGCGACTTGTTGGTCTTGCGGCCGACATAACGGTGGTAGACGGCCGTGGCCAGCCAGATGCGTTCCTTGTGCGTTACGCAGTTGACCGGAAGGCCGAGAACCCGCCTCGCGCCAAGGTCGCCACGCACATCCTCATGGTCGGTCCAGCACATGTCGGACAGGAAGCAGGCCGCCTCGAGGAGGCGCTCGAACCGCGCACGATCGACGGCGACCGAAGCATCATCCGAGCCGCTACGAGGCCGGAACAACGGACGCAGCAGCTCGACCAGCGCTTCCGAGACACCGGGGAAGCGGTGTGACGCGCGTGAAATTTCCTGGCAGACAACTTGCAGGAAATCAGCCCGGTCACCAGCGCCGAGCTCGCGGTCGGCGATCAGCCCGTCGCGGATACTGGTGCCGCTCACCGTGATGCGGCCACCGCCGCATCGCCGGAACAGGCTGTGCATGATCAGGGCCGCTATCGGCATCGTCTTCTGGCGACCGAGCGGCACACCGGACAGATCAGGAGATTCGCGGCAGAAAGCCGACAGCAGATTGTCTGCTTCCTCATTCGGGATACGAAGCCCATGCAACACGGCAAGCGGGTATCCGGTCTGTTCGATATAGGCGAGGCCGAGGGCGCGGAACGATCCGCCTACGCCAAAAATCTTTGTGCTGCTGTCACCAGCAAGCCAGGGCGTGCGGTCGAAGGCATCCTGGACATCATCCGCCGTCACCATCGACAGGTGTCCGAAATTGAAGCTGGTCGAATGCTGCGCAATGCCGCGTTCAAGCTTGACCACCTCGAGGCTTCCACCGCCGAGATCGGCAACAAAGCCTGTGGCCTCGGGAATATTCAGGATCAGGCCCTGGGATACGAAATGCGCCTCCTCAACCTGGCTCAGGACCTCTATCGGCTGACCGATGATGGCTTCGGCCGGGGCAGTGAAATCATTTGCATTGCGGGCGCGTCGCACTGCCGCCGTGGCAACCGCATGGATGGTTGTCACTCCCATAGCCTTCATGATGCCGGCAAACCGTGACATGGCGGCAATTGCCACCTGTATCCGGTCCGGCTGCAGCATGGCATCCTCGCCAAGAGCCTCTCCCAGCCGGCAGTTGGAACGTTCATTGAACAGCGGAAACGGATATCTGCCGCCACTGGCATAGATCACAAGACGGATGGAATTGGAGCCGATATCGATCACCGCGATGGGCGCCTCGCGGCCGGCCTTGCCGGCATCTGCCAAAACAGTGCTGCCGGCCTGCATCACCATGTTCAGGCGCGCTCAATCGCGATGGCCGTACCCTCGCCGCCACCAATGCAGACGGCGGCGATGCCCCGCTTCAGCCCGCGCGTTTCAAGCGCGTTCAGCAGGGTGACGATAATCCGGCTTCCCGAGGCGCCGATAGGATGACCGAGCGCGCAGGCCCCGCCATTCACATTTATCTTGTCGGCCGGGATCCCGATCTCATGCATGAAGGCCATGGGGACAACGGCAAAGGCCTCGTTCACCTCCCACAGATCGACATCGGAGACAGACCAGCCAAGCTTGTCCATGAGCTTGGTCGCGGCAGGCACCGGCGCGGTGGTGAACCATTGCGGCGCATGCGAGTGGCTGGCATGGCCAAGGATCCGGGCGCGCGGGCTCAGGCCGTTCTCGTCGGCAGTGGCGCGGCTGGTCACCACCAACGCCGCCGCGCCGTCGGAAATCGACGAGGCATTTGCCGCCGTCACCGTGCCGTCCTTGGCAAAGGCAGGTTTCAGATGCGGAATCTTTTCAGGCCGGGCCTTGCCGGGCTGCTCGTCGGCCTCGATCAGGGTCTCGCCCTTGCGCGTGGTCACTGTGACCGGTGTGATCTCCCCGTCAAAGGCGCTGTCAGACTGAGCGCGCTTGGCGCGCTCGAGAGAGCGCAGCGCGAATTCATCCTGCGCTGCACGCGAGAACTGGTATCTCGAGGCGCAATCCTCGGCAAAACTCCCCATCAGCCTGCCGCGGTCATAGGCATCCTCGAGACCGTCCAGAAACATATGGTCCTGCATGGTCTGGTGGCCGAGACGCGCGCCGCCGCGCATGGCCGGCGAGAGATAGGGCGCGTTGGTCATGCTTTCCATGCCGCCGGCAACAACCATCCCGGCGCTGCCGGCGCGCACGAGGTCATGCGCCATCATCACCGTTTTCATTCCCGACCCGCAGACCTTGTTCAGGGTCGAGGCCGGAACCTCTTCACCGAGGCCGGCGGCAAACCCAGCCTGGCGCGCCGGTGCCTGGCCGACACCAGCCGGCAGCACGCAGCCCATGATCACTTCGTCGACCGCCACCACATCCAGTCCCGCATTCCTGATCGCTCCGGCGATCGCAGCACCGCCCAGTTCCGGTGCGGCAAGCGGTGCAAGCTCGCCCTGAAACGCCCCCATCGGGGTGCGAGCTGCGCCTGCGATCACAATTTCTGCGGTCTTGTCGGTCATTCAGTCTCTCCCTTACCTCTGCGGCATACCTCTGCGGCGTAGCTCTGCGGCGTCCGGTGGCCGGGCGCGCGCGGCGCATCCTAGGGTGCGCGGCGACGTTTTTCAAATCTTTGCAGCATGGCGGAAAAATCCCTGCCGGCCCCGTCTTCCTCTTCGACGAATGCCTCATAGAGTGCCTGCGCGGCCGTGCCGAGGGGGGTTTCGGCACCCGCACTCTGCGCCGCCTGCAACGCCAGCCGCAGATCCTTCAGCATCAGGTCAGCGGAAAAACCGGGGGCGTAGCCATTGTCGGCCGGGCTGTCTGGACCGACGCCGGGCGCCGGGCAATAGCTGTTCATCGACCAGCTGTAGCCGGACGAAGTGCTGACGACATCAAACATCTTCTGCCTGTCGAGACCGAGGCCGTCGGCAAGGGCGAAGGCCTCGCAGGTGACGATCATCGTCGCGCCCAGAATCATGTTGTTGCAGATTTTCGCGGCCTGCCCGGCACCACTGCCGCCACAATGGACAGCTTTCGCCCCCATGGTTTCGAACAGCGGCGCAGCTAGCGCAAACCCCGCTTCCGGACCGCCGGCCATGAAGGTCAGGCTGCCGTTCCGCGCCCCGCCAACACCGCCCGAGACAGGCGCATCCACAGCAAGAAGGCCAGCGTCACCCGCCATCGCGGCAACATCGCGTGCGCTGTCGACATCCACCGTCGAACAGTCGATCAGTGCGCTGCCGGTCGCCATGACAGGGATGATTTCAGCCGCAACATTCCGAAGCGTGGCACCGTCGGGAAGCATGGTAATCACGGCATCGCGACCGGTGGCGGCAACCGCTGCACTTGACGCCATGGTCACGGATTCAGGGCGCACATCGCTGACGTCAAAGCCAGTCACATCATATCCGGCAGCGGCCAGATTTATGGCCATGGGCATGCCCATATTTCCAAGCCCGATGAATCCGATCTTCATGCCGGCCTCCCCCGCCTCGTGGATTGCCATGCCAGATTAGCGGCTGCTACGCGTTTGACCAGAGCCACCGGAAACGGCACGAAATTTAGGGGCGGCCAGCGTTGTGAGCTATGGCATAATGCCGGGAGCCGACGCACCCGCTAACGCCACGCAACCGAAAGGAAGAGAACGGATGCGCATCCTGCAATCCATGCTGACCGCGCTTGTGAGCGCGCCGACCCGCATCGGCGTGCTGTCATGGCTTCACGACAAAGGCATCGACGACACGCCCGAGGGTCTGGTCGGCGCCGTGCTGTCGGCAACAGGCGAGGTGTCCTCACTTGTCTATGCCGCACGGCTTCTCGACCGAATCGAGAGTATGGACGAGGCGCAGCTCGAAACACTGGTCGATCATCTGGCTGCCACCTATGACCTCGATACGGCGGCGCTGACCAAGGCCGCGAGTGCGTATGGCAAAAATCCTGATTCGCGCGGGCTGGCCGGTATCGCCAGCCTCGCCGAGCCTCGCTGGGTGGAACTGTTCCGGCGGCTGAACGCGACCGACGGCGGCACTGTACGGCTGGTCAAGCTGCGCCGGCGCATCCTGGCAATGGGACGCGACAACGCGGCGGCTGCACGGCTGGATGGCGGACTCAAATCACTTCTTCGCATGTGGTTCAACCCCGGCTTCCTGATCCTGCAGCCGATTGACTGGTCGACCCCGGCGAACATCCTTGAAAAGGTCATCGCCTATGAAGCCGTGCACGCCATCTCGTCATGGGACGACCTTCGTGCACGGCTCGCACCGGAAGACAGGCGCTGCTTTGCCTTTTTCCATCCCTTGATGCCGGAAGAGCCACTGATCTTCGTCGAGGTCGCGCTGACGGCAGATATTCCCCGTGCCATCGAACCGGTGCTTCAGATCGACCGCGAGGCCATGTCGGCGCATGAGGCAGGCACCGCCGTCTTCTATTCGATCTCGAACTGCCAGGCCGGACTTGCCGGAATTTCCTTTGGCAATTTCCTGATCAAGCGCGTGGCTCAGGAGTTGAAGCAGGAATTCCCCGAGCTGAAACGTTTCGTCACGCTGTCGCCAGTGCCCGGCCTGATGAAATGGCTTGCTGATGCCGAACCGGACCTCGCCGACAGGATCACCGGTGCCAATATCGATGCCGATATCGATGCCGGGTTCTGGAACGGCGAGGCAGCCACACTGGAAAAACCCTTTCTTGCCGCCGCGCTGCGCTATTTCACCAGTTCGGACCGGGCGGATGGCTGGCCGAACGACCCGGTCGCACGCTTTCATCTTGGCAATGGCGCCATTCTCGAACAGATGAATTTCGACGCCGACAGGTCCGACAAGGGTATGGCCCAGTCCGGCGGGCTGATGGTCAATTACCTGTATGACCTGAAGGTCGTAGAGGCCAATCACGAGGCCTTCCACGAGACCAAGGCCGTGCCGCTGTCTTCGGCGCTGAAACAGCTTCAGAAATCCCTTGGCGGCTGACGCCTCAGCCGTCCTTGACCAAGGCTTCGTAGGCAGCACGCGCCGCATCTGCGATCGTCACGGGCCTGTGCGTGTGCCGGTCGACATGGACATGAACAAAGCTGCCGCGTGCCGCCGCGCTGTCGCTGCCGGGCGCAAACAGGCCAATGTCATAGGTCACCGACGAGGTGCCGAGCCGTGTTACGCGCAACCCCACATCGACCGGTGCCGGATAGCCGAGTTCGGTGAAATAGCTGCAACCCGTCTCTACAACCAGGTAGATGGTCGCCCCGTGATGCGGATCGAGGCCGACATGATCCAGCAGCCAGCCATTCACCGCCGTATCCATCAGCTTGTAGTGAACCGTGTTGTTGAGATGTCCGTAGATGTCATTGTCATCCCAGCGGGTATGCAACTGGGTGAAGAACGGATAGTCGGCGCGCCCTGACGGCTGCGGTCGGGTCATCAGCTGTCTCCTCCTGTCGCCGGTTCTGTGGCCAGTCCTGTCGC
>JAKMFG010000297.1 GCA_022425565.1 Alphaproteobacteria bacterium | reverse complement strand
ACCACCTTCGGCTTCGGATTCTACGACCTTGAAGAACTGCCAGTTGCCGCCACCGCCTGGCGGGACCGTGGATTTTCACGGCTGAAAATGACCGTCGGCAATTCTGCGCTGCAGCGCCGTGACGAGCCACGGCTGCTGAGCGATGTGATCCGCGAGGACGAGGCACGTGTCGCCGCCGTCCGCGCTGCGGCGGGCCGGGATGCCGAGCTTTTCATCGATGCCAATTGCAGCCTCGACTATTTTCACGCCGTGGAGCTGGCAGGCGCACTGGCGCCCTATCACATCAGCTTCTTCGAAGAGCCGATTACGCAAAATGACGTGCTGCAGATGGCCGAGTTGCGCCGCCAGACCGGCATGCGCGTGGCCTGTGGCCAGAACGAGGCGCAATCCTACCGTTTCCGCGACATGCTTGTTGCCGGCGCCGTCGATATCGTGCAGCCGAATGTGGTGATCACCGGTGGCTTCACCCAGTGCCAGAAAATCGCGGCACTTGCTTCAGGGTTCAATGTCGGAATCGATAATGGCGGGGCGTGGCCCTTCTTCAACGCACATCTGCAGGCAGGTGTCGCCAATGGCGGGCTGGTCGAATGGCATTATTCATCGGTCGAGGCCTGCCGCCTGATCTATGACGGGCTTCCCGAGGCAAAGGATGGATGGTTCAAAATGAGCGAGGCGCCCGGTCTCGGCTTTGAGCTGAATACCGGACGCCTCGAGCGTTACATTATCTGACCGAACAGGCCGCCTAGTCGGCAGCCTTCTTTCTATCAGTAATCAGCTTGACGATCTGCGATCCGAACAGGCCGAGGAAGGCCAGGATCAGGAACAGCAATGCCAGCGGCTGGGTCAGGATCATCCACCAGGCCCCGTCGAACATCTTCAGCGAGTTCTGCAGATTGACCTCGACCATGTGACCAAGGATCAGTCCGACCGCAATCGGCGCGACCGAAAATCCATGGCGCCGCGCGAAGAAACCGATGACACCAAAGATCAGCGCGATCCAGACATCGAGCAGCGAAGCGCTGAGCGCATAGGCGCCGATGACCGACAATGCAAAGACGATTGGCCAGAGAATCGCAGTCGGCACCAGCGAGATGCGGGCAAACAGCTTCGCTGCGTAAAGGCCCATCGCCAGGAAGATGACATTGGCGACCAGCATTGAGCCAAAAATCTGGTAGACGGTTCCGATCTGTTCGGTGAACAGATAGGGACCAGGGCGAAGTCCGTGCACCATCAGGCCGACAAGAATGATCGCTGTCGTGCCGCTTCCCGGAATGCCGAGCACCATGGTCGGCACCATCGCACCGCCAGTAGCGGCATTGTTTGCCGCCTCGGCACCGGCGATACCCTCGACCGATCCCTTGCCGAATTCTTCGCGGTTTTTCGACCAGCGCCGCGCCTCGGAATAACCGATCATCGAGGCCACGGTCGCACCCTCTGCCGGCAGAATGCCGATGAAGGTGCCGATGCCGGAAGATCTTGCGATGGTCTTCCAGATTTTCCGGTAATCTTCGCGTGTCGGCAGTTTCACCGCCTTCAGCGTTACCATGTCGGCGACCCTGTGCGCATTCTTCGATTGCACCAGCAACTCGGAGATGGCGAACAGGCCAATCATCACCGGCACAAAGGACAGGCCTTCATACAGCTCGTAATTGCCAAACATGAAACGTTCGATCGAGGTCACGCGCTCGGCACCGATGGTGGCAAGCCAGACACCAAAAATACCGCCAATGAGGTTCTTTACCGCGCCCCCGGCGCCAATACTGGCCAGCATCGACAGGCCAAAGACAGTCAGCGCGAAATACTCCGGTGGCCGGAACTCATAGGCCACACGGGCGAGCAACGGCGCTGCAAGGCAAAGTACGATGATCGAGAAAATTCCGCCAATCGTGCTCGAGACGACGGCGATGCCGAGAGCACGCCCGGCCTCGCCACGCTGTGCCAGCGGGAACCCGTCAAAGGTCGTGGCCGCAGCCGCCGATGTGCCCGGCGTGTTGATCAGGATGGCGGTGATCGATCCGGCAAATGTCGCCGAAACATAGAGTGTCGCCAGAACCGCGATGGCGTTGACCGGCGACATGGTCAAGGTGAAAGGCAGCAGCAGGGCCGCGCCCGTTGTGGCACCCAGCCCTGGCAACACGCCAATGACAATGCCCAGAACGGTGGTGACGGCAATCAGCATCAGGAGATAGGGATCCCCGATGACAGACGCCATGGCCGTGATGGCTTCAAGCATATCCCCGGCCCCCTAGCCGTAATACCAGTTGGTGATCAGTCCGCGCGGGAACCTGATCTTGAGAACTTCGTCGAACAGCAGGAAGAGCGTCAGCGGTACGGTGACCGAGACAAGCGCCGCAATATGGAGGCGCTTCTCGCCCCAGCTGTTGCAGAGCAGGAACATCACCACGGCAATGGCGATGAAGAAATCGGCATAGGTGGTCAATACATAAAAGGCGGCGAACAACGAGATGCTGATCCAGGTTGTCATCCCCTCAAGCTTGATCGCCTTTGGCGGATTTTTCATGCAGTCCCATGCCAGAATTCCGACAAGCACGAGATTGATCACCATCAGGAAGATCGGAAAGGAGCGTGGCTGCATGCTGTGACCGACAATCATCGGCGGAGACAGCTTGAGCTGAAAGGCAAGATAGATAACCACCACAGAAAATGCGGCAATGATCCCTGGAACAATTAAAGGTCGCATCATGTGGGTCCCCCAGAAATCACCGGTGGGCGACGCATGCGAACGCCGCCCATCGGATTGTTCAGGTAAGAAACCTAGTCGATGAGGCCCATTTCCTTGAGGGCCGGACCAAATTCGCCAACCATCATCTTGATCTGCTTACCCCAGGCGTCAGAGGCCATCGGCGAGGTGTTATCAAGACCGGAGTTCATCAGATATGCCTGGTAGAGCGAATGGCCCATGGCCTTCATCATCGCTGCTTCCAGCTCGGCGCGACGCTCTTCGCCAACACCGGCATGGGTCACAAAACCACGGGTGGTCGACAGAACAAGGTCGATGCCCATTTCCTTGGCGGTCTTCGCTGCCGGAATCGGTTCCATGCGGTTTTCACCGAGAATCACCAGCGGGCAGAGATCACCGGCCTCGATCGGAGCCGAAGCTTCCGACAGGTTCAGCGTACCAACGTCAACAGCACCGGCGACAACCTGGGTTGCCAGCTC
>JAKMFG010000292.1 GCA_022425565.1 Alphaproteobacteria bacterium | reverse complement strand
TCTCGATGCAATCGAGGGACTCGACCGCTGGCCTGATCGCGTCAGGCTGATGCAGCAGAACTGGATCGGCCGATCCGAAGGGGCGCGGGTCCGGTTCGCGCTTTCCGGCGAGATTCCTGAGAACGTCTTGGCTGAAACAGGCAATATCGAAGTCTTCACCACGCGGCCGGATACGCTGTACGGCGCGTCATTCGTCGCGGTGGCCGCAAACCACCCTCTTGCCATCGCTGTTGCGCGAGACAATGCAGAGGCCACCGGTTTTCTTGCCGAATGCGCCAAGCTGGGCACGTCGGAAGCGGCTGTAGAGACCGCCGAGAAAAAAGGGTTCGATACAGGTCTGACGGTGCAGCACCCGCTTGTCGCAGACTGCAAGCTTCCCGTCTACATCGCCAATTTTGTGTTGATGGAATACGGCACTGGCGCCATTTTTGGCTGTCCGGCCCATGACCAGCGCGACCTAGATTTCGCCAATGCCTACAAGCTTGGCGTGATCCCTGTTGTGCTGCCTGATGATGCTGAGGCCGGCGACTTCGAAATTACCGATACAGCCTATACAGGACCTGGAAAACTGTTCAACTCCGGCCCATGGAACGGCATGAATGTCGAGGATGGCAAGCGTGCGGCAATTGCAGCGCTGGAATCCGCCAGCGCAGGGAACGGCCAGACCACCTACAGGCTGCGCGACTGGGGCGTCTCGCGCCAGCGGTACTGGGGTTGCCCAATCCCGATTATCCATTGCGAATCTTGCGGCCTTGTGCCGGTGCCGGAAGCCGATCTTCCAGTGGAACTTCCCGAGGACATCGATTTCGAAGCGCCGGGCAACCCGTTGTCCAACCATCCGACGTGGAAACATGTAAGCTGCCCAAGCTGTGGCGGCGATGCAATCAGGGAACAGGACACATTCGACACGTTTTTCGAGAGTTCCTGGTATTTCCTGCGGTTTGCCGACCCGCATCATCCACAAGGCTTCTCGCGTGAGGCTGCGGCCTACTGGATGCCGGTCGACCAGTATATCGGTGGTGTCGAACACGCGGTTCTGCATCTTCTCTATTCCCGTTTCTTCATGCGCGCGCTTCGGGACACAGGCTATCTCGAAGGTGACGAGCCCTTTGCCGGGCTGATGACACAGGGCATGGTCTGTCACCAGACGTTTCGGGGTGCTGATGGTAAATGGCTGTTCCCGACGGAAGTCGAGCGTGACGGCGACAGCTGGAAGGTGCGGGACACCGGCGCTGCCGTGACAGCCGGCCGGATCGAAAAGATGAGCAAGTCGAAGCGCAATGTCGTCGACCCGGATGTCATTATCGAAACCTATGGTGCAGATACGGCACGGCTCTTCATGCTGTCGGATTCGCCGCCGGAACGCGACATGGAATGGACAGAAGCTGGCGTCGAGGGCGCGTCCAGGTTCCTTAAACGAATCTGCCGGATAGCTGCCGATCCGTCTCTGTCCAAGGCAGGAACACAGCTTCCGGGCAGCGGCGCGGGCGGCGATCTCGTTCGCGCTGCGCATCGTGCCATTGATGCCATGACTGCTGACATCGAGGCTTTCAGGTTCAACAAGGCCGTTGCCCAGCTTTACACACTTGCCAACGCAATCGGCGAGTTGCGGGGGGATGAGGCGTCAGATCTGGCGGCGCGACGTTTCGGCGTCGAAACGCTGATCCGGCTTCTCTACCCGCTTGCACCGCATGTTGCCGAAGAGATTTGGGAGCATCTTGGTCATGATGTGATGCTTGCCAACAGTGACTGGCCGAAGGCAGACCCTGACATGCTGACCGAGGACAGTGTGGAAATCGGCGTTCAGGTCAATGGCAAGCTTCGTGATACGGTCTCGCTTCCGGTTGATGCAGCCGAAGATGTCGCCCGGGCGGCGGCGCTGGCATCGACCGGCGTAATTCGCTACCTTGAAGGCCGTGAACCGAAAAAAGTCATTGTCGTCATGAACAGGATCATCAATGTGGTTGTCTAGACTGATTGTGACAGCCGGCCTTCTGCTGCTGTCGGCCTGCAGTGGTTTCGAGATTAAATCTCTCGGACAGGCACTGTACGAGCAGGATGCGGTGATTGAAGTCCTGGAGACGGGTGGACGTACTGGTCAGCTTTACAGCCGCCAGCTTCGCAGTCGCCTGCAACATGACAATGCCTCAGCCACTCACAGCGTCAGCACCAAGCTGGATGGTTCCTCAAGTTCGACCCTGTCTGTGCGTGGGTCTGCCTCGGATCTGAAAAAGAAGACCATGACAGCCTCAATTGTTCTGGTCGATCTGGCAACGGGCGAAGTTGTGCTGTCTGACAGCCTGTCAGCCAACGCCACGCTTGGCACGGTGTCGGCGCAGTTCGCCCAGACCCGTTCCGACCGCCATGCCGACGAACGGCTCGCCATGCTACTGGCAGACCGTGTCGCCGCCCGGCTTCATCTCTTTTTCTCTCAGACCAGTTCCTGATGAAAGTCGCGCCGAGGCAGGCAAACGCATTTCTAGCATCCATCCCTGCTACCGTCCGCGCCCTTCTCCTTCATGGCAGTGATCTTGGGCTGATTTCCGAGCGCGCCCGCAAGGTGGCGACAGTCTTTAGCGATGATCTTGACGATGTGTTTTCTGTGACGCGCCTCGAGGGTGACCAGCTCGCCGGCGACACAGGCGCACTCGGTGATGCCGCCGAAGCCCTTGCAATGACCGCACCCTGCAGACTGGTTCTGGTAAAGGGGCGTGGAAGCGAATTGCTGGCGGCCTGCAAGATTGCGCTGGCAAGACAGCTTGATTCAGCCTTCATTATCGTCGAGGCGACCGATACGACAACCCGTCATGCGCTGGTGAAACTGTTTGAAACCGCGGAGAATGCTGCCGCGCTCGGCTGTTATGGCGACGATGCGCGCGATATAGGCGCCCTGCTTCGCGAAACCATGGCACGTGACGGAATTTCTGTGAGCGATGATGCGGCCGCCCTTGTCGTGGAACGGCTGGGAAGCGACCGCGCGATATCACGCCAGGAAATCGAGAAGCTGGCCCTTCTTGCCGGACCCGGCGGCACGCTTGGCGTCGAAGATGTGAGCCATGCGCTGGGTGACAGCGCCAGCCTTGCCGTCACCGACATCGCCTTGGCTGCGGCCGATGGCAATGTCGAAGCGTTGCAGAAAGCCGTAGGCAAAGCGTGGACCGAACAGCAGGCAAGCGTCATGGTGCTGCGTAGCTGCCAGGGCTATTTCAAGCAGATGCTCGCGGCCGCGCGTGCTGTCCAGCGCGGAAGCCAGGCAATGCAGGCAGTAAAGTCACTTCGCCCGCCTCTCCATTTCAGGCTTCAGGACCGTGTAATTGCGCAGCTCCGCTTTTGGCAGGCAGATGCGATCCTAGATGCTGTGAACAGGCTGCAGGATGCCGAACTTGCGGTAAAGACGGGCGCCGCGGATGATGAAACACAATGCGCACAGACATTGCTGGGGATCTGCATTCGCGGCCGTGCTCTGAAGCGTTGACCCGTCGCATCAACTCACACCAGTCATCAAGGCACTAGTCTGTTTCCAGCTTGTCGATCACTGACTCGAACTGTTCGAGCGAGTTGAAATGCATGACGAGACGGCCGCGATTCTTGTCTTCATGCCATTCGATGTCCAACCGCAAGCCGAGTTTTGCCTGTATGCTCTCTTCAAGGGCACGAATATCTGCCGTTTTGTTCACTTTTGGCTGCGTTGCCGCGGCCTGGCCAGTGACGGCTGCTGTTTTCTTCGACTTGACCAGGGCCTCCACCTGACGGGCGGAGAGGCCTTTTTCGGCGACCCGGCGTGCGAGCGCAACACAATCGGGATGACCGATCAGCGGGCGCACCTGACCCATGCTCAGCTTCCCGTCGACCACCAGCTGGCTTACCTCCTGTGGCAATGTCAGGAGGCGCAGGAGATTGGCGATGTGGCTTCTGGATTTTCCAATTATTTCAGATAGTTGTTCTTG
>JAKMFG010000284.1 GCA_022425565.1 Alphaproteobacteria bacterium | reverse complement strand
TTCTTACACTGCGTTGAGCAAAGGGGGGCTGCTTCTGCGATCCCGCCTGTCACCACGTCGGTTTGCCGCCGCGGTGTTGCGCGGGCCAAAGAGGCCGCCAGCCTGGTGCTTCATCGCTGGGCGCCGGCACCATGCGTCGGCAACAGCTCTGCGGCAGGCAGACCGGACAGGAACCGGCGCATAAACCGTCAGGGCGCATTTGTGGAGAGACACAATTAGCAAAATGCAATCGCATTTGGATCCCGACCAGATCCTCGACATGGTCACCTCTTCCCTTGATAGCGACAAAGCCGAAGATGTGCTGTCCATTCCACTGGGCGGCAAGTCGTCGGTGGCCGACTATATGGTGATCGCAAGCGGCACCTCGTCGCGCCAGGTGGCGGCCATGGCCGAGCATCTGGAATTCCGGCTGAAACAGGCCGGAGTCGAAATCCTGGGTCTTGAGGGCATGCGCCAGGCGGACTGGGTGCTGATCGACGCGAATGACGTGATCGTTCACCTGTTCCGGCCGGAAGTTCGCGAGTTCTACGGTCTTGAGCGCATGTGGGCCGGTGACGGTCCGCAGGAAGTGGTCACCGTCGGCAGCTAGCCGGCAGTGAATGCTGTTCCGTGCCGGCGCAGCGTCATGCATCCCGCCGGTTTTCATCCGCTTGCCCCGAGGCGGCAATAGCGGGGGTGCTTTCATGAAACTTGTCATCCTTGCCGTTGGACGTGGCCGCGCCACGCCGGAACAGAAACTCACCACCGAATGGCTGGCGAGGCTGCCACAGAGCGGCGAGCTCATCGAGGTGGAATCAAAACTTCCAGCCGGAGAGGCGCGCCGCGCAGATGAGGGGCAGCGCCTGCTGCGCCACTGTCCAGACAACATCCCGCTTGTCGCTTGCGACCCACGGGGCCGCGACACCTCGTCCGAAGCGATGGCAAAACTGCTGGCGCGATGGCGTGACGACGGCATGCCATCGGCCTGTTTTGCCATCGGCGGTGCCGACGGCCATTCGCAAGAACTCCTGGAGCGCGCCGAGGCACGGATCGCTTTTGGCAGCGCCACCTGGCCACATATGCTGTTTCGCGCCATGCTCGCCGAGCAGCTCTACCGAGGGACGATGATTATCGCCGGCCACCCCTACCACCGCGGAAACTGACAGGCTATAAAGCAGCATGTCCAATTCCCCTTCACCATCGACCGATAACGGACCCGTCATCCTGTGCATCATGGATGGCTGGGGCCTGTCACAGGGCCATGAGCATAACGCCGTAGCACGAGCCGACACCCCGAATGTCGATGCGCTGTTTGCCGCCTGGCCGCATGCAAGACTGTCCGCATCTGGACGTGATGTCGGGCTTCCCGACGGGCAGGTCGGAAATTCCGAGGTCGGGCATATGAATATCGGTGCCGGCCGGGTGGTCATGCAGGACCTGCCCCGGATCAACGCGGCCATGGAAGACGGCTCGCTTGCCGCGCATCCGGAACTGGCGGCGCTTGGCACGACACTGGCTGGGACCGGCGGCCGCGTGCATGTCATGGGTTTGCTGTCCAGCGGCGGGGTGCATTCGCACAAGGACCAGATGATGGCGGTCATCAATGGTCTTCACGCCACCGGGGCCGAGATCATCCTTCATCCTTTCACCGACGGGCGTGATGTGCTGCCAAAGATGGCACAGGACGAGCTTCCCGCCTTTCTGGCGTCGCTTCCGGATGACGTGGCGGTCGGCACGCTGTCGGGCCGCTACTTCGCCATGGACCGCGACAACAGGTGGGAGCGCACAGAATCCGCCTATGACGCCATCGCATATGGTCAGGGGGCAACGGCGCCAGATGCGCAGACCGCGCTTCTGGCCTCCTACGACGATGGCCAGACCGACGAGTTCGTCACGCCAAAGGTGATCGCCGGCTATGATGGCATGCGTGACGGCGATGCGGTGGTGATGGTCAATTTCCGCGCCGACCGGGTGCGCCAGATCCTGTCCTGCTGGCTGTATCCTGAAGAGGCGGGATTCAAACCGCAACCGGTGGCACTCGCAGGCGCCATCGCCATGACATCCTATTCGGCGCAGCTCGACACGAAGATGACAGTTCTGTTCGGCCCGCAGCAGATCAGCGGCACCCTTGGCATGGCAGTTGCCAAGGCCGGGCGTCGCCAGCTGCGCCTTGCCGAGACCGAGAAATATCCGCATGTGACCTTTTTCCTGAACGGTGGCGACGAGGCTGTGGCACAGGGTGAGGATCGTGTTCTCATTCCCTCGCCCAAAGTGGCAACCTATGACCTGCAGCCGGAGATGAGTGCCGCCGGCGTTCTGCAGGCCGCGCTGGAAAGTATCGAAGGCGCGCGCCATGACCTGCTTGTGATCAATTTCGCAAACCCTGACATGGTGGGCCATACGGGCGATCTCGATGCAGCCATCCGCGCTGTCGAGACGGTGGACGGCTGTGTGGGACGGCTTGCCGAGGCGGTGCTGGCAAAGGGCGGCAGAATGATGGTCACGGCCGATCATGGCAATTGCGAGGTGATGTGGGACAAAGCCGCCTGTTCACCTCACACAGCGCATACCACCAACCTTGTCCCGGTGATTCTGGTTGGCGCCGATCAGGGAACACAGCTTGCCGACGGGCGCCTTGCCGACCTTGCGCCAAGCCTGCTTGCCATGATGGGAATCGCTCCACCTTCGGAGATGACGGGCAGCTCCCTGCAATCAGTTGCGGGCAACTGACGCGCTACAGTGCCAAATCGTTGCAAAACGCAAATACACCATTACATTAGCCCTACTGCGTGATCGCGCCTCAAGGAGCTTGAAATATGGAAAACTGGACCCGTGTAAGCCGCCTTCGCCCGTGGCATGTGGCTGTTTTCTGCGCTGCCATCTTTATGGCGGGCATGATGGCTCCAACACTTACCACGGCGCAGTCCTCGTCGAAGGAAGACGTGTACCGCCAGCTTGGCCTGTTTGGTGACATCTTCCAGCGCGTGCGCGAAAGCTATGTCGATGAAATCGATGATGGCGAGCTGATCGAAGCGGCCATCACAGGCATGCTGACCTCGCTTGACCCACATTCGACATTCCTCGACACCGAAAATTTCTCCGAAATGCAGGAACAGACCAAGGGCCGGTTCGGCGGCCTTGGCGTCGAGATCACGATGGATCAGGGCATGGTCAAGGTCGTGTCGCCGATCGATGACACGCCAGCAGCCGGCGCCGGGCTCCAGCCAGAAGACTATCTGATCGCGGTTGACGATATCTCGATCATCGGCATGCAGTTGTCTGAGGCTGTCGAGAAGCTTCGCGGCGAGGTCGGCTCGAAGGTCACCATCAAGGTCCAGCGTGGCCAGCTTGAGCCGTTCGACGTGACCATCGTCCGCGATTTCATCAAGATCCGCTCGGTTCGCTCGGAAATTTTCGACGGCATCGGCTATGTGCGGGTGACCACATTCTCCGAACAGACCACGCCCGGCCTTGTTGAGGCAGTCGACGATTTCTTTCGCGAAGAGGGTGACGCGCTGAAGGGCGTGGTGCTCGACCTGCGTAACAACCCTGGTGGCCTGCTGACTGAGGCGATCACGGTCTCTGACGCCTTTCTGGAAGAGGGCGAGATCGTATCCACCCGCGGCCGCGACGCCAGCGGCGGCTCGCATGTCTATGCCAAGCCCGGTGACATCGCTCGTGGCCTGCCCATGGTGGTGCTGATCAACAGCGGATCGGCCTCGGCGTCAGAAATTGTCGCCGGCGCGCTGAAGGACCATAAGCGGGCCATTATTCTTGGCACACGGTCCTTCGGCAAAGGTTCGGTGCAATCGGTGATTCCGATCTCCAGCACTTCTGCCATCCGCCTCACCACGGCGCGTTATTACACACCGTCCGGCGTGTCCATTCAGGCGCGCGGTATTATGCCGGATATCGAGGTCGAGCTGGCGCGGATCGAAGCTGTCGAAGGCGGCATCGTGCGCGAGGAAGACCTTCGCGGCGCACTTGATGGAAGCGAGACAGCGGAAAATAGCGACGGCGAAGCTGCCACCGAAGCTGCTGGCGAAGGTGCTGGCGAAGGTGCAGAGGAAGACGCCGAGCCGGTCGACCAGTCGAAGGTCGACTATCAGCTGGCGCGTGCGCTCGACCTAATCCGCGGCGTATCCGTATTTGGTGCACTTAAGCCTGCTTCATGAACGAAATTCCCTACGTCGAACGTCCCTATCGCCCCTGTGTCGGTATCTTTCTGCTGAATGCCGACAACAGGCTGTTTGCCGGCCGTCGCATAGACAACCGTGCCGAAGCCTGGCAGATGCCGCAGGGCGGAATCGATCATGGCGAGACGGTGATGGAAGCCTGTCTGCGGGAAATGGGCGAGGAAATCGGCACACAGCAGGCCGAACTCCTGCAGGAGCATGATGAATGGCTGCATTATGACATTCCGCAGCCGCTTGCCGACAGGCTGTGGCACGGACAGTATCGCGGCCAGAAACAGCGCTGGGTGGCACTGCGCTACACCGGCACCGACGCCGATATAAATATCGAGACAGAGGAGCCGGAATTCTGCGAATGGCGCTGGATCGCACCGCATGAACTGGTCGACCTCGCCGTCCCGTTCAAGCGGGATGTGTACCAGACGCTGATGGACAGCTTTTCGGGACTGATCGACGGCTGATACCTGCCAGATCAGCTGCCTACAAAAAAGCCCGGCCTGAAGCCGGGCTTTTGTATTCTGTCTATGGATGAAGTCTACAGCGCAGCGAGTACCGCGTTAAGGAAGTCCGCCTCGGCGCCGGATGCCTCTTCGGCGCGGGCCTTGATGGCGTCGCGGTCGGCACTGCCGAGATCTTCAGCACGCTCGGTCAGGATGGTTACCGACTCACCCGATACATCGGCAAGTCCACCATCGATCATGATACGGCTGGCAACGCTGCCATTCTCGTGAACCTCGACGATGCCGCGGGTCAGGTCGGACAGCAGCGGCGCATGCCGTGGCAGAACACCGAACAGACCTTCAGAACCCGGTGCAACAACCATCTGCACAGGCTTCTGGACCATGATGTTTGCCGGTGTGACCAGCTCGAGTTGCGTGGTTTCGGCCATCGCCTCAATACTCCCTTGCTGTCAGGGCGCCGCTCAGGCGGCGTCCTGGATCAGCTTCTTGCCCTTTTCGATGGCCTCTTCGATGGTGCCGACCATGTAGAAGGCCGCCTCCGGAAGATGGTCATACTCGCCCGAAATGATGCCGGCGAAACCGGCGATCGTGTCATCAAGGCTAACAAGCACGCCCGGCGAACCGGTGAACACCTCGGCAACGTGGAACGGCTGCGAGAGGAAACGCTGGATCTTACGTGCGCGTGCCACGGTCAGCTTGTCCTCTTCGGACAGTTCGTCCATGCCGAGGATGGCAATGATGTCCTGCAGCGACTTGTACTGCTGCAGCACTTCCTGAACATTACGGGCAATTTCGTAGTGACGGTCACCGACGATCCGCGGGTCGAGCATGCGCGACGAGGAGTCGAGCGGGTCAACAGCCGGGTAGATGCCGAGCTCGGCGATCTGGCGCGACAGAACCGTTGTCGCATCGAGGTGCGCAAACGAGGTGGCCGGTGCCGGGTCGGTCAGGTCGTCAGCAGGAACGTAGATAGCCTGAACCGAGGTGATCGAGCCCTTGGTGGTGGTGGTGATCCGCTCCTGCAGGGCACCCATGTCGGTGGCCAGCGTCGGCTGGTAACCCACCGCCGAAGGAATACGGCCAAGCAGCGCCGACACTTCCGAGCCGGCCTGGGTGAAGCGGAAGATGTTGTCGACGAAGAACAGGACGTCCTGGCCTTCCTCGTCACGAAAATATTCGGCAAGCGTCAGGCCGGTCAGGGCAACACGCGAACGCGCACCCGGCGGCTCGTTCATCTGGCCATAGACCAGCGCAGCCTTGGAACCTTCGCCATCGGTCTTGATAACGCCGGATTCGACCATCTCGTGATACAGGTCGTTGCCCTCACGGGTACGTTCGCCGACACCGGCGAAGACCGAGTAGCCACCATGCGCTTTCGCGACATTGTTGATGAGTTCCATGATCAAAACGGTCTTGCCGACACCGGCGCCACCGAACAGGCCGATCTTGCCGCCCTTTGCGTAAGGCGCGAGAAGATCGACGACCTTGATGCCTGTCACCAGAATCTCTGCTTCTGTCGACTGGTCGACATATTCCGGTGCCGGGCGGTGGATCGGGTATTGCTTGGCCGACTTGACCGGCTGGCCTTCGTCGACCGGCTCACCGATGACATTCAGAATGCGGCCAAGGGTCTCCGGTCCGACAGGAACGGTAATCGGGGCACCGGTATCGGTGGCGTTCGCACCACGAACCAGACCTTCGGTCGCGTCCATGGCGATGGTCCGTACCGAGGACTCACCAAGATGCTGTGCCACCTCAAGAACAAGGCGCTGACCGTTATTGTCGACCTCGAGGGCGTTCTGAATGGCCGGAAGCTGGCCATCGAACGCGACATCGACAACGGCGCCGATGACCTGACTGATTTTGCCGATATTGTTCGCCATTTTATCCTACTCCGCGTTTAAGTCTGGTTCCGGTTACACCGCTTCGGCGCCGGAGATAATTTCGATCAGTTCCTTGGTGATGGTCGCCTGGCGGGTCCGGTTATAGACCAGTGTCAGGCGTTCGATCAGGTCGCCCGCATTGCGGGTCGCGTTGTCCATGGCGGTCATCCGTGCCGCCAGTTCGGCAGCCGATGATTCCAGCAGCGCGCTATAGACCTGAGTTGAGATGTTGCGCGGCAGGACCGCGGCAAGAAGCTCTTCCTCGTCGGGCTCATACTCATAGGCGACACCAGCATCATCGTCCTGGGTGTCCTCGCCAATTTCGGCGGGAATCAGGCGCTTCAGCGTGACTTCCTGCGAGATAGCCGACTTGAACTTGTTGAAGATCAGGGTGCAGACGTCGAACTCGCCGGCTTCGAAACCGTTACGAACCGTCTCGCCGATCGAGGCAGCATCGGCATATTGCACCGCGGTGCCCTGAATGCCCTCGAGGCTGTCGATATAGGCATCACCCAGCTCACGGCGAAGCGCGTCGGCCGACTTGCGCCCGACCATCAGCAGCTTGACTGTCTTACCCTCGCCGCGAAGGCGCGTAACCTCGTTACGGGCCTGGCGGGTGATAGACCCGTTAAAGCCGCCACACAGGCCGCGATCAGCGGACATGACCACCAGAAGATGGGTGTTGTCCTTGCCGTTGCCGACCAGAAGCTGGGGTGCGGATGTCGGGTCGGCCTTGCTGGCAAGCGAATTGACGATCTTCTGCATGCGGTCGGCGTAGGGACGCCCCTTTTCGGCGGAGTCCTGCGCACGGCGCAGCTTTGCCGCCGCGACCATCTTCATGGCCGAGGTAATCTTCTGCGTCGACTTCACGCTGTTGATGCGTGTTTTTAGGTCCTTAAGCGATGGCATCCATCACACTCCCTTAACCGGCTTTCGGGCCGGCGCCTTTACAGCGCCCTGCCCACCGGCCGTAAATCCGGACAGGCCTCAGGCGAAACTCTTGCCATAGGCCTCTATGGCGGCCCTAAGCTTGCCTTCGGTTTCCTCGGACAGCTTCTGCTCGTCACGGATCGTGTCGAGAATCTCGGCCGATGCACCGCGAAGATGCTCGAGAAGGCCTGCCTCAAAGCGGCCAATGTCACCAACGGCAACGCCATCGAGATAGCCGTTCACACCTGCGAAAATCACGGCAACCTGCTCTTCAACCTTCATCGGGCTGTATTGCGGCTGCTTCAGAAGCTCGGTCAGGCGCGCGCCACGCTCGAGAAGGGCGCGGGTTGATGCGTCCATGTCCGAGGCGAACTGCGCAAAAGCGGCCATCTCGCGATATTGGGCAAGCTCCAGCTTCACCGAGCCGGCAACCTGCTTCATCGCCTTGATCTGCGCGGCCGAACCAACACGGCTGACCGACAGGCCGACATTCACCGCCGGGCGGATGCCCTTGTAGAACAGCTCTGTCTCGAGGAAGATCTGGCCATCGGTGATTGAGATCACATTGGTCGGGATATAGGCCGAGACGTCACCAGCCTGGGTTTCAATGACCGGAAGGGCGGTCAGTGAGCCGGAGCCGTTTTCGTCATTCATCTTCGCGGCACGCTCAAGAAGGCGCGAGTGAAGATAGAAGACGTCACCCGGGTAGGCTTCACGGCCTGGCGGGCGACGCAGAAGAAGGCTCATCTGGCGATAGGCTACGGCCTGCTTGGACAGGTCATCATAGACAACAAGCGCATGCATGCCGTTATCACGGAAATACTCGCCCATCGCACAGGCGGTGTAGGGTGCGAGGAACTGCATCGGTGCCGGGTCCGAAGCGGTCGCGGCGACAACGATGGAATATTCCAGCGCGCCCTGCTCTTCCAGCGAGCGGACGATCTGGGCAACAGTGGAACGCTTCTGGCCGACGGCGACATAGATGCAGAACAGCTTCTTGCTGTCGTCCTTGCCGGCAGCCGCGTTCACCGGCTTCTGGTTGATGAAGGCGTCGACGGCGATGGCCGTCTTGCCTGTCTGGCGGTCACCAATGATCAGCTCGCGCTGGCCACGACCGATCGGGATCAGGCTGTCGATGGCCTTGAGGCCGGTCTGCATCGGCTCGTGAACCGACTTGCGCGGCATGATGCCGGGCGCCTTCACCTCGACACGGCTGCGGGTCACATCCTCGAGCGGGCCCTTGCCGTCAATCGGGTTGCCAAGCGCGTCGACAACGCGGCCAAGCAGGCCCTTGCCGACG
>JAKMFG010000244.1 GCA_022425565.1 Alphaproteobacteria bacterium | reverse complement strand
ATCCCTGTCCGTGCAGGGCGGTTTGCCGACAACTGGGACCTGTCGACGGAGCGCGCGCTCTCCGTGGTGCGATTTCTTGCCGAATCAGGGCTTCCGGCGAACCGGCTGGCTGCCGCTGGCTATGGCGAGTTCCAGCCTCTGGACGACGCAGGATCGGACGAAGCACGGCGCCGCAATCGCCGCATCGAGATGAAACTCACACAGCGCATCACCGGCAACTGACCGTTCTGCTTTCACCGCGATGTGAAATATGACCCGGCTTTTGTTAACGGATGAAGTGATCATCTGAAAGGATGATCCTTTCAGACCGTCTGCCTGCGGCAGGACACGCCTGCAGTGCCACTTTAATCCCGCTACTGACTGTCATATGGCTTCTGCCTTTGCATGCCCGTGCCTGTGAAAGCGGCTCCCTGTGCGGCAATCATATCGATACGTTCTTCCTGCCACTCATTGCCAGCAGCTTGACCGAGGCGGCGGCCGCGGGCGCTGCAGCACCGGTGGCGGATATATCGGCAGCGGCGCTGCCCGACAAGCCGGCCATTATCAAGCCGGCCATCAACAAGCCAGTCATCAACAGGCCGGTCATCATCAAGCCGCCCCGGCGGACATCAGCGCCACCCGAACCGGACATGCCGGGCTGGCGGATCAGGGTGGAACAGCAGCTGGTGACGGGACGGCTGACGGATGGGGGGCATGCAAAGCTCTATAGCCAGACCGCTGCAGCTAACCTGCAAAAACAGGTTGGCACCGGCGTGAAACCCAGCGCGCCGCAACTTGGCTTGCCGGCACTGCTTCCCGATCCCGGGAGCCCGGACATATGGCAGATGGACTATACTCTGGACATCCCAGCCTTTGCCGGGTGGCCTCTTGGTACGGTTCGCCAGCACCTTGCCGTAAGGCTGGCCTGCGGCGCCTGCGGATATGAGGGCGGGGCAACCCAGTTCGTCGGCTCGGCATGGCTGGAATTGAATGTAGACGATCTTGCCGAAGGCTGGATTGAGGATGTTGAACTTGTGTCGGCCGGCGGAAGCAAAGCCACCGGCGAGCTGTCTTTCTTCGACCAGCAGCCGCAGCAGCATCTGCTCAGGGATGATCAGGCGCAGCTGTCCCTGCGGATCGATCACGGCAGGGGAAACAGTGAAAACGGTATCAGAGCGGGTGACTTCACCGGTGTCCTGACCAGTTGGATTGAGGGCGACGGCAGGATCAGCGGCGCGTTCAGCGGCGTACCGCTGGACGGGACCAGCGGCATCGGTGGGGTGGCCGCTCAGTTCAGCGGAGCGCCCTGCGTGCCGCTTTGCGGGGTTGAAAACTGAAGATCTGCCAGATGGCGGTAGAGCGCCGATTCATTGATCAGCTGTTCATGCGTGCCTGTGGCAGTGATCCTGCCACCATCCATCAACAGAATCCGGTCGGCGCGAACCACCGTCGCCAGCCTGTGTGCAATGACAATCGAGGTGCGGTCACGCATCAGACGCTCCAGCGCCGCCTGCACCGCCGCCTCGGACCGCGCATCCAGCGCGCTTGTCGCCTCATCGAGAAGAAGCAGCCCGGGATCGCGCAGGATCGCGCGTGCGATGGCAATCCGCTGGCGCTGGCCACCTGACAGCCGCACGCCCTTTTCCCCCACAGGCGTGTCATAGCCGTGCTCGAGCGCGGCGATAAAATCATGTGCTTCGGCCTGCCGCGCTGCGGCGATGATCTCGTCCTCGTTCGCGTCTGGCCGGCCAAAACCGATATTGTCCCCCACGCTGGTGGAGAACAGCGCAGGCTCCTGTGGCACCAACCCGATATGTTGCCGAATGTCGCCAAGAGCGAGATCACGCAGATCCTCGCCACACAGCCGCACAATTCCTGAGCCAGGGTCATAGAAACGCAGCAGCAAATGGAACAGGGTCGATTTTCCGGCCCCGCTCGGCCCGACAAGTGCCACCCTTTCACCGCGCGAGATTTTGAAATCAACCGCGCTGACGGCCGGCCGGCTCATTCCTGCCGGATAGGAGAAATCGACAGCCTCAAACTGGCAAGTCACCTCACAATCACGGCGCAGCGGCAGCGGGGCGGCTGGCGCCGACAGATCAGCCTTTGTCTGCAATGTCTGGGCAATTCGTTCCGCGGCACCGGCAGCCCTCTGCAGCTCGCCGGCCAGCTCCGACAGAAAGCCGGTCGAGGCCGCCACCAGAAAGGCATAGAAGACGAAGGAGGACAGGTCGCCCGCAGAAATGCGTCCAGCAATCAGATCCTGACCACCAATCCAGAGGATTGCGGCGATGCCTGAAAAAACAAGGAAGATGATAATCCCGCTCATCCAGCCGCGAAGCCTGACACGGCGCAACGCCGCCTCGAGACTTTCATCGACCGCGGTCTCGAAACGCGACGCCATCATGCCCTGCCTGCCGAAGGCCTGAACAGTCCTGATGGCGGCCACCGTTTCCTCAGCCTGCACCGCGACATCGGCAAGCCTGTCCTGCGCAATTCGCGAGGCCATGCGCAACCGGCGGCCGAGGATGATCAGCGGAATGACCACCAGCGGCACGACGACAAGCACGACAAGCGACATCTTTGCACTGGACAGGACAACCATCACAAGGCCGCCAAACAGCAGGATGACATTGCGCGCTGCCATTGACAGGGTCGATGTCATCACCGTCTGCACAATCGCCGTATCAGTTGTGATGCGGGCCAGCACATCGCCTGTACGGGCCGACTCGTACCAAGCCGGCGGCAAGGTCATCAGATGGTCGAATACGGCGCGGCGGACATCGGCAAGAACGCTCTCGCCGATCTGGTTCACAAGGGTGGTGCGAAGGTAGCTTCCGGCGGCCAGCACAAAGGCAATCACCGCCGTGCCGATGACAGCGCCGTTCAACAGCTCCGGGTCCTGCCTGCCAAGCCCCTCGTCAACGAGATAGGCGAGGCCGCGCCCCATTGTCAGCAAAGCCCCCGCCACCATCAGCAGCGCCAGAGCAGCGCCAGCAATGCGCCAGCGATAGGGGCTGAAGAACGGCCAGAAGACGCGCAACAGCGCGGCCGAGGAATAGGCCTCGCCGCCCTCGCCCGGCGATGTGCTTTGCCGGTCGAATGCCGTATTGGTGGTGGATTGAAATGATGGCAAGCCGGGCCGCCCTTGTGCTCGTCCGGCAAGCTGATTGGGGCTTGCCTTCTATGATGGTTGGGGATATACCACCGCACTCGGACATTGACCAGCGCGACAGCTTGGCGCGCCGCATAAGAGCCGAGTGAAGACAGCAGAGCAAATAGGGCCCATCGGGGCCGGGAGCATTCTGATGAAGAAAGAAATCCATCCGGACTACCACGAGATCACTGTTGTCATGACCGACGGCAGCGAGCACACGACCCGCTCGACCTGGGGCAAGCCCGGCGATGTTCTGAAGCTCGACATCGACCCGAAGACCCACCCGGCATGGACCGGCCAGCACCGTATCGTCGACTCGGGCGGCCAGGTGGCGCGCTTCAACAAGCGCTTCTCGAACCTCGGCATCGAGTAAAGCTTTCCGTACATATCGGAAATGCAAAAGGCCGGCTTTCGCCGGCCTTTTTGTTTGTCTGGACCTTGTCCGGATAAGGCTGACTAGCCGCGGCTGCGAATCGCAGCCTGTGCCGCGGCAAGGCGTGCCGCCGGAACCCGGTAGGGCGAGCAGGACACGTAATCCAGCCCAACCTCTTCAAAGAAGCTGATCGATGCCGGGTCGCCGCCATGTTCGCCGCAGATGCCAAGCTTGATGTCCCCGCGTACCGCGCGGCCACCTTCCACTCCCATGCGCACCAGCGCGCCGACGCCATCGCGGTCGATCGATACGAACGGGTCCGCCGGGTAAATCTCGGCATCGGTATAGGCATGCATGAAGGACCCTGCGTCGTCACGGCTGATGCCGAGCGCGGTCTGCGTCAGGTCGTTGGTGCCAAAGGAGAAGAACTCGGCCTGCTGTGCAAGGTCGCCGGCGCAGACGGCGGCGCGGGGCAGCTCGACCATGGTGCCGACGAGATATTCGATGCGGGTTCCAGTCTCGCCGGCAACAGCCTCGGCCTCGGCATCGATCACCGCCTTGCAGATCTCGAGCTCCCTGCCGGTGGCGGCAAGCGGGATCATGATCTCGGGACCCGGCGCGGCCTCGCCCTTTGCGGCGATGGCCGCCGCCGCCTCGAAGATGGCCCGCGCCTGCATGCGGCAAATCTCGGGATAGGTGACGGCAAGCCGGCATCCACGGTGCCCAAGCATCGGGTTGCTTTCCGACAGCTTCAACGCCCGCTGGCGCGCGGTTTCCGGTGAAATACCGGCGGCGGCGGCCACATCGGCAAGCTCCTCGGCCGAATGCGGCAGGAATTCATGAAGCGGCGGATCCAGAAGACGGACCGTCACCGGAAGCCCGGCCATGATGGTGAACAGCTCTTCAAAATCCTGCCTCTGCATCGGCAGCAGCTTGGCCAGCGCGGCCTCGCGGCCGGCAGTATCGATGGCCATGATCATCTCGCGCATGGCGATGATCCGGTCGACATCGAAGAACATGTGCTCGGTCCGGCACAGCCCGATCCCCTCAGCCCCGAAATCGACTGCTGTGCGGGCATCTGCCGGGGTCTCGGCATTGGTACGAACAGCCATGCGGCGGGTCTCGTCGGCCCAGCCCATGATGGTGGCAAACGCCCCCGACATTTCTGGCTGGATGGTGCCGACCTGGCCAAGGAAGAGCTCGCCGGTGCCGCCATCGATGGTCACAATGTCACCTTCCGACAACTCAAGCTCGCGGATATAGACCTTCCCGGCTGTCTCGTCGAAGCGCAACTCGCCTGCACCTGAAATACAGGCACGTCCCATACCACGCGCGACAACGGCCGCATGGCTGGTCATGCCACCGCGTGCGGTCAGGATGCCGGCGGCGGCGTGCATGCCGTGTATGTCTTCAGGGCTCGTCTCCAGCCGTACCAGAATGACACTCTTGCCGGCTGCGGCCAATTCTTCGGCGCGATCGGCGCTCAGCACGATCTCGCCGGCTGCGGCCCCCGGAGAGGCCGGAAGCCCCTGCGTGATCACCGTCTTCTCGGCATCGGGGTCCAGCGTCGGATGAAGAAGCTGGTCAAGCGCGATCGGATCAATCCGCAGAAGCGCCTCGTCACGAGTGATCAGACCTTCCTCAGCCATTTCCACAGCCATGCGCAGCGCTGCCGCGCCAGTCCGCTTGCCGTTGCGCGTCTGCAGCATATAGAGCTTGTTCTGCTGAACAGTGAACTCGATGTCCTGCATCTCGCCATAATGGGTCTCGAGCTGCGTGCGCACCGCGTCGAGCTGGGCGAATACCTCGGGCATCGCCTCTTCCATCGACGGCTCGCTCTCACCGGCGATCTCGCGCGCCGCCTTGGTCAGCGACAGCGGGGTCCGGATACCGGCAACGACATCCTCGCCCTGGGCGTTGATCAGATACTCGCCATAAAAGCTGTTCTCGCCGGTCGAGGGATCGCGAGTAAAGGCAACGCCTGTGGCGCAATCCTCACCCATATTGCCGAACACCATCGCCTGAACATTTACTGCCGTGCCCCAAGAGGCGGGAATGTTGTTCAGACGGCGATATGTTGTGGCACGGGCGTTCATCCAGCTGTTGAAAACAGCGCCGATGGCACCCCACAGCTGGGCATGCGGATCCTGCGGGAAATTCTCGCCGCTCTCGTCACTGACAATCTGCTTGTAGGTGCCAACAAGGGTCTCGAGATCGTCACCGGTCAGGCCGGTATCGTCGAATACCCCGCAACGCAGCTTCAACTCTTCAAGCGCGTCCTCGAACAGGCCGTGATCGACCTCCATCACGACGTCCGAATACATCTGAATGAACCGGCGGTAGCTGTCATAGGCAAAACGCTTGTCGTCCGAGCGTGCCGCAAGGCCCGCCACGGTCACATCGTTCAGGCCGAGATTGAGAACCGTGTCCATCATGCCCGGCATCGATGCGCGGGCACCCGAGCGGACCGACACCAGAAGCGGGTTCTCCGGGTCGGCAAACTTGGCCCCGGTCTGGGCCTCGATACGGGTAATGGCGTCCTTTACCTGGTTCGCCAGCGCGTCAGGATAGGTGCGGCCATTGTCGTAATAATGGGTGCAGACCTCGGTGGTGATGGTGAAGCCAGGCGGCACAGGAAGGCCAATGCCACTCATCTCGGCAAGGTTCGCACCTTTGCCACCGAGTAGATTGCGCATGCCTGTATCACCGTCGGTGCCGTCTGCACCAAAGCTGTAGACCCATTTTATAGAGACGTCGTTCATGACCCCGCTATCCCTCCAGTTTCGAGAAATTGGCGACCCGTTGCATTGAATGGCGCACCATGGCCAGAAGGCCAAGGCGGTTCTGCCGTACCGCCGCGTCATCGTCATTCACGACAACACGGTCGAAGAAACCGTCGATCGGTCCTCGCAACCCGCCAAGCGACTGCATGGTGGCAAGGAGCGTCTCGCGATCCTGTGCCCCGGCAGCCGGTTCCGGCAGGGCTGTGAGCGCGCCAAACAGCGCAGTCTCGGCATCTTCGGTGAACAGGCGCGGGTCGGTTTCGGGGGAAAACGCCTGTTTGGCTTTGCTTTCCTCGGCATTGAGGATGCTTGCGGCACGACGCCAGCCGGCAAGAAGGCCGGTCCCGTCGTCACCTGAAAGGAATTCGGACAGTGCAGCCGCACGGTCGGCAAGCGCCATGATATCGTCGCTTCCGTCGGCACCGTCATCACCAAGGGCGGCGGCCACGACATCATGGGCCAGCCCGTCATCACGAAGCGTCACGCGGAGCCGCTCGCGGACAAAGGCAAGCAGGTCGGAATCGACAGCATCAAAGC
>JAKMFG010000220.1 GCA_022425565.1 Alphaproteobacteria bacterium | reverse complement strand
ATGCAAAGCGTGGCCGCGGACGTGGCCGCCGCGGGAATGGCAGCGCCCAACCAAACGTGCCGAACAGGAACACGTCCTATGAGTCGAACGGTCCTGATGTGAAGCTCCGCGGGAACGCGCAACAGCTCAACGAGAAATATCTCGCGCTGGCGCATGACGCGGCAGCCGCCGGCGAGCGGATCACCGCCGAAGCCTATACTCAGTTCGCCGATCACTATTTCCGTCTGCATCAGGCGGCCGTGGACGCAGCTGAAGAGCGCCGTGCCCATCATGCTGAAAAGCAGTCGCGCGCTGAGGCACCGCAGCCGTCAGTCGAGGAAGAGGCCAAACCGCAGCCCGACACCGAAGGTGACAGCGCTGCCGAAAAGGCCGACAGCGCCGAGGTTGTCGATCTGAGCCCGGCCAAACTTTCAGAAATGGTTCAGGAAGAACAGGATTCGGCCTCGGCCTGATCGGTTGCTCCTCAAGAGAAATAGCGTTGGGTTTGCCGGCGCTATTTCAGCTTGGCGCTATGCCATTATTGTCAGATGGTCGCCCGGCCTGACAAGGCCGCCCTCGGTCACCTCGGCGAAAATGCCGAGATCGGTATGGCCGAACTCGCGCTGCATCAGTGGCAGATAATGTGGTCCGCGCACGGCAGTTGCCGGATCGACATCGATTGCTGCGCAGCGCCCCACGGGAGCCTCCACCCGCAGCACTGCCTCACCAAGTCTCACCTCTGATCCGACCAGCGAAGCCTCTTCGAACGGCGTGTCCGTTTCGAGCATGATGTTCAGCCGAAAGCGGCGCGGATCAGGCGCCGTCTGTGTGGCTGACCCAAACCGGTCTACCGAGGCTGTGCCGCCAAGGCTGATCCATGGCGCCTTGGTGTCGGTGAAGGCACCCTCGGTGACGCGTGTGAGCTGGGGACGGCCGCCCAGCCGGTCTGCAAACCGGGCGACGAAAAATTCATTCACCAGCTGGATGCCGGCATCGGTCGCCAGGTCTGCGGTCAGGAACTCGTCGCCACCCTTCGACAGGGTGATGACTTCGCCTGCCATATCGCAGTCGAACGCGGCGAGCTCCTCGAACTTCATCATTTGCAGGAAGAAGGATTTTTTCACCCAGCGGCCAGCCAGTGCCTCATCCTGCTTCGGATGCCCGTTGGTGACGGCAAAACGCCGGTCGCCGGGGAAGTGCTTTCCGGCCTCGAGCCGAATCGAGTCGAGTGTTATGCCGGCCAGTCCCTTAACCGGATATTGCCATAGTTCTGAGACGATCATCGTGCGTGCTGCCTTCTGTGGTCCTGGACGATTGCCCGGAACCGGAAGACCCCGGAACCGGAAGACTAGTTCACGCCACGTTCCGAGGGAAGAAGTTCCATCGCGGCAAAGCGGACGGAGCCGGTTGCCAGCACTTCGGCCTCGACAAGCTCAACCTGACTGCGGAAATCCTCCAGCAGTTCGACCGGGATTTTTTCACCGGTCGGCAGGCTCACCGTCATCGGATTGACCTTGCGGTTGTTCACCAGTATTTCATAGTGAAGATGCGGTCCGGTCGACCGGCCGCTGGAGCCGACATAGCCGATGATCTGGCCCTGCTCGACGCGGCGGCCCGGGGTAATGCCCCGCGCGATCCGTGACATGTGGGCATAGGCGGTGTCATAGGTGCTGTTGTGGCGAATGCGGATGTAGCGGCCGTAGGAGCCAAGCCATCCGGATTTCGTGACGACACCGCTACCGGCGGCAATGATCGGGGTGCCGGTCGGCGCGGCGAAATCCACACCCTTGTGCATCCGGTTATAGCCGCTGATGGGATGTTTGCGCATGCCATAGGAGGATGACAGGCGCGCGCCCGAGATCGGGGTGCGAATCAGGGTGCGCGCGGCGGAGTTGCCGTCGCGGTCGTACCAGCCGACACGGCTGCCGTCATGGTCAAACCGGTAAAAGCCAAGCTGGCTTCCTGACAGCATCAGGCCTGCATAATGGAGTTTGGTGGCGATCTTTTCTCCGGAGATCTGGTCGATCTGCTGTTCATACAGAATCTCGAAGGCGTCGCCGGAGCGAATCTCGCGCTGGAAATCGACCGAAAAACCCATGACGCGCACATATTCTGCCAGCGCGTCATCAGGGATGTTGCTGTCTGCTGCGGCGCGATAGATCGAATCATTGATCATGCCCTGCGCAAATGACAGGTAACGCTCGATCGGACGAATCGCAGAAAAGGCAACCCAGCCTTCCTCAGGATCGTCGATGGTGAAGATGTCTCGCCCGTTACGGGTGGTGAAGGCAAAGCCGCCGGGTGTGACGCGCACATCAAGCCCGACCGGCAGCGCGCGAAGGCTGGCCCGGCCGCTGACCGCTTCGACGGCAGCAGCAACATCTGGTGCCTCATAGCCGGCGCGGCGCAGCAGCTTGCCAAGACCCTCGCCATTTTTGAGAGTATAAAGCGCGTCCCCGCCTGTTTCCGTACCGGTCTGCTGGAAATACATCTCGGCGACTGTACGGGTGGCCCGGGGCAGAATGGTCTGCGGGTCGG
>JAKMFG010000212.1 GCA_022425565.1 Alphaproteobacteria bacterium | reverse complement strand
ATTCTGGCGTCGCCGCCCTTCGCTCGGTGCTGGATATTCCGGTGATTGGTCCTGGCCGGGCCTCGATGCTGGCGGCGATGCTACTGGGAAGCCGGTTTTCGGTCGTCACCATGTGGAAGCATTGGTTCCATCTGTATGAAAAGACAATCGGCGATCTGGGTATCAGTGACCATGTCGCCTCAATCCGTTCGATTGACGTCGCTCCAGACAACCAGGCGCTTCTTGCCGGCAAGGAGGAGGATATTTTCCCGCTGCTGTTGGCCGAGGCCGAGGCAGCCATCAATGAGGACGGTGCCGAGGTTATTTTGCTGGGTTCGACGACAATGCATCAGGCGCATCAGTTCCTGAGCTTAAGCCTTGATGTTCCGGTGATCAACCCGGGGCCGCTGACCTACAAGCTGGTCGAGGCGATGCTGGGTCTTGGCCTGTCACACAGCCGTGCCGCCTATCCTGCCTCTCCGGTGCCGCGGACCGAGATGATTGCCGCGATGATGGCGACAGCCGGTACTTTCGATCACTAGATTGGAAAACTGCCAGCGCTGGTCAGCTCTGCCTGTCGAGTGTGTTCTCGCCCGCCATATAGACACGAACCTCGGTGAACATGCCGTCCGTTGCCGTGAAGAAATTGCAGTTGGATTTATAGACAAGACTGCCATCGGCACGCGTGTTGGTCACACGAAAGCGTACGGCGATGTCCGCACCGTTGCCTGCATCGACAAAGTGGAACTGGTCATGCCTGACAGCCGCGTGATGCGACCATAGCCTGTCGAACATGCCGCGAATGTCTTCATGTCCGTGCAGTTTCACCCCGTGTGTCTCGACAGAGAACACGCAGTTCGAAGCGAGTGTCTCGAATATGAGGCCCGGATCCTGTTCGTCGACACCGCGAAAATAGGTCATGACCAGCTGTTCCAGACTGTTCATGCCGGTTTCATTTCTGCCATGTCGTTCCAGACCATCTGCGAGACAATGTTCTCGCCCTCCAACTCGAACCTGTCGATGAAACGGATACCGCTAAACCCCGTACCGTCCAGCCAGCTGCCGGCAAGGGTGCCGAAGCAGAAGACGGTCGATCGGGTGCCGTGAAAGGCCGTGTCGAACCCGTCATAGCTCTTGCTCACGGACTGATATCGCTGGCGAGCCCAGGCCACGAGTTCATCGAGCTCTGTAAAGCATGCATTCCCGGGAAAGGTCATTGTGAAATCATCTGCCAGATGGGCCTTTGCTGCATCAAGATCGCGAGACTCCATCGCCGCGAGAAAGTCGCGAACAATGTCTTGGGCCGGTCTCGGGGCAGATGCCGGGACCCGGCTTGTGCGGCCGCGCATGTAGTTGTCGGGATCCACTTCCTTGATGGTCACGGTGACAAAATCCGACGCTGCACCGATCGAGGAACAGGCCGCGTCGGTCACGCGTTCGGCAAGCCTTTTTCTGACCTGACTGTCATATCCCTTGATCAGGGTGCATTCGATCAGCGGCATCTTGTCCCTCCTTGCCGGGTGTTTGTTGAAATACAGGGTCTTGGATAGTCTAATGTAGAGATGACACGGCCGTCAAAAATGATGGTTTGCCACCATTTTATGCTACGGTTTTTTCATGGTAACGCTTGCCCGAAAATTGATCGCCCGCGCCGCCGGGCAACCTGCCGTCTCGACAGGTGATGTCGTGATTTGCAAGGTCGATCTTGCGATGATCCATGACAGCGGTGGGCCGCGCCGTGTTAAGCCCATGCTTGAACGCCTGGGGCGCCACGTCTGGGACAAGGACAGGGTTGTCGTGGTCACCGATCACTATGTTCCAGCCGATACCGAAGAGACCCGTGCCATCCAGGCCTTGACCCGGCAGTGGGTCCATGACGAGGATATCGCTAATTTCTACGACCAGCAGGGCATCTGCCATGTCGTGCTGCCTGAACGCGGGCATCTGTCGCCTGGCATGTTCTGCGTCGGTGGTGACAGTCATTCACCGACCGGCGGTGCCTTCGGGGCCTATATGTTCGGCATCGGGGCGACCGAGATGGCCGGGGTTCTGGCCACGGGTGAAATCTGGCTCCGCGTTCCTGAAACCATCCTGATCCAGTGGGACAATAGTCTTGGTGCCTGCGTCACGGCCAAGGACATGATGCTGGCAGTCTGCGGCGAGATCGGCATGGGCGGTGGCCGCTACCAGGCCATCCAGTATGCCGGCACAGCCATTAAGGATCTGTCGATGCAGGAACGCATGACCATGTCTAATATGGCGGCAGAGCTTGGCGCACAGGCAGGACTGATCGCCCCGGACCAGGTGACTGCGGATTATGTGCTGGCCGCTGGCGGCTCGCTTGCCGATGACTGGGCGGACTACGCCATCGAAGCCGCAGACAAGGCAGAAGACCATCTTACATTCGATGCGGCGACGCTCGCGCCGCAGATCGCTGCCCCGCATTCACCGGCAAATGCCGCTGATGCCGCAGAGTTCGAAAATACAAAATTCGATGTTGCCTATATCGGGGCCTGCACCGGCGCGAAATATGTCGATCTGGCAGCTGCCGCAAGTGTGTTGAAAGGGCGGCGCATCGCCAGCGGCATCACCCTGAAGGTCGCGCCGGCCAGCAAGCAGGATCAGGACCG
>JAKMFG010000197.1 GCA_022425565.1 Alphaproteobacteria bacterium | reverse complement strand
GCCACGGGCCGTGCTGGCACCAGCGGACGGCATCGTGGTTGAGGTCACGGATGTGGAGACAGACCTTCCCGCCGGTACCAGCGCAGGATCAGGGCACAGGATTACCATCCGCACTGGGCTTGCCGATGCGCATCTGCAGCGCAGCCCCGTTGCCGGACGGATCAGCGACAATTTTCTGATCCCCGGGCTGTTTCGCAGCACCACCGATGTTGCACTTGCGCGGCGCGACAATGAACGCCGCGAGATCACCATCGAGGGTGAAGATGGACAGATGTACCTGCTGGTCCAGATTGGCAGCGTCACGGCACGCCAGCTGGTCTGTCGTCACGGGCCGGGCAAGTTTCTTGCCGCCGGGGCGCCGCTCGGCATGCCGCGCATCGGTGGTATGACCGACCTGTTTCTGCCAGCCGGCAGCAAACCGGCCGTACAACCTGGCCAGACCGTGGTGGCGGGCGAGACAGTTCTCGCCATGGGACCACGCTGATCCCATGTTCGACGCGCGCCTGAGGCCGCTGGTCGACCGCATTCTCGACCCGGTCGGTGCGTTTGTGGCGCGGCAGGGCGTCACCGCGAACCAGATCAGCTTTGCCGGTTTCGGCCTCGGTATCGGGGCGGCCATCGCTGTCGCGCTCGGTTTCGAGATTGCCGCTGTGATGCTGATCATCGCAAACCGCATATGTGATGGTCTGGATGGCGCTGTGGCGCGGTCGACAGGCAGCACCGATCTTGGGGCCTATCTAGATATTACACTCGATTTCCTGTTCTACAGCGCGGTGCCCTTCGCCTTTGCCGTCGCCGATCCGGCCAATGCGATAGCCGCGGCTTTCCTGATTTTTAGCTTTGTGGGAACCGGCTCTAGTTTTCTGGCTTTTGCCATCATCGCGCAAAAGCGCGGCATTTCGACCGAGATCAGGGGAAAAAAGGGTTTCTTCCATCTGGGCGGCTTGACCGAGGGCAGTGAGACCATCATTTTCCTTCTGGTCGTGGCGTTTTGGCCCGACCTTTTTGTACCGCTGGCCTGGGTATTTGGTTGCCTGTGCTGGATCACGACGATCACCCGGGTGCGGTACGCCATCGAGAGTTTTTCAGACCTCTAGCAGGAGTCACAGCATGAAGTTCGGTGTTGGCCAGCCAGTTCCAAGGATCGAGGATCCGCGCCTGATTACCGGCCAAGGGCGTTATACGGATGATATTGAGCCCGGAACCGGCCTTGGTGTCGCTTTTTTGCGTGCGCCGCTTGCTCATGCACGCCTGCTCTCGGTCGATACCAGCGCAGCGGCGGCCATGGACGGCGTGCTGCTTGTCGCTACCCAGGCGGACCTCGATGCCGACAAGGTCGGTGAGATCCAGTGCCAGCACCGCCTGACGAACGAGGATGGCGATAAGATGACCATGGTCTCACACCCGCCAATGGTGCGTGATGTGAACCGGACGGCCGGTGACGTTGTGGCCGTTGTCATCGCCGAGACCGACAGCCTCGCCCAGGATGCGATCGAACTGATCGATGCCCGCTATGACAGCATGCCGGCGGTGACAGACGTCTACGCCGCGATCGATGATGGTGCGCCGCAGCTTTACAAAGAATATCCGCGCAACATTGCGTTCAACTGGGTGGAGGGCGACCATGTGTCGACCAACGCCGCCATGGCCGGCGCAAAAGCTGCCGGGATGGAACTGTTCGACATCGATGTGATCAACAACCGGGTGATCATCAATTCGATGGAAACCCGCCCGATGATCGCCGGTCCCGGCGAAGCGGAGGGAAGCCTCGATATCTGGTGCGGCACGCAAGGCCCGGTCGGTGTTGCAGAGCAGATTGCTGATGCGCTGGGCATGGAACGAGACCAGGTGCGGGTGCGCACCGGTGATGTCGGTGGCAGCTTTGGCTTCAAGATTTTCCTGCACCCCGAACAGCTGATCATCGCCTGGGCGGCACGCCGCCTCGGGCGTCGTATCCGCTGGCAGCAGGCGCGTTCCGACAGTTTCGTATCGGACCTTCATGGCCGTGACAACCGGACGAAGGCGCGCGCCGTTATCGACAAGGCCGGCAAGGTGCATGCGCTGGCCGTTACGGTTCACGCCAATATGGGATCGTGGCTTTCGAACTACAGCACATATATCCCGACCCTGTCCGGATCGCGCACGCTCACGACGAATTATGCCATTCCGGTCGCCAGTCTGCGTGTGCTTGGCATCATGACGAACACCCCGGCGGTCGATGCCTATCGCGGCGCCGGCCGGCCTGAGGCGAACTACGTCATGGAGCGGCTGATGGATCATATTGCCGAGCATGTCGGGATCGACCGGGTCGAAGTGCGCCGGCGCAACCTCATCCGTGCCGACCAGATTCCCTTTGCCATGGTTTGTGGTGGCACCGTAGACGGCGGTGAGATGCCTGAACTGATGGAAGCGGCACTGTCGCGCGCCGATATGGCGGGTTTTGCGACACGACGTGCAGAATCCGAGCGCAAGGGACGTCTTCGCGGCTTTGGCTTTGGCATGTATCTCGAACAATGCGGTGGCGGCACAGATGGTGGTGTCGATGTCCGTTTCCGTGAGGACGGGACGATCCTTGTGCTGGCCGCACAGCAGGAAAACGGGCAGGGCCATCGTACGACGCTGACGCAGATTCTGTCCGACAGGCTGGGATTTGATGCCGACAAGATCGAGGTCTTCCAGGGCGACAGTGCCATCACCCCGCCGGGCACGACCGGCGGCGCGCGCATGACACCTATTCTTGGTTCGGCTGTTGCCGAGGTGGCGGCGAAGACGATCGACACCGCCCGCCCGCATGCCGCCGAGGCGCTGGAATGTGCGGAGGGCGAGGTGATATTCGCCGACGGTGTGTTCTCCTCGGCAAATACCAATCACTCGATCACCATCGAGGATCTTGCCCTGCGGCTGGTGCCCGACAACGGGGCACACCCGTTCGATATCAAGCATCAGTACACCACTGACGGCGCAACCTATCCCTATGGTTGTCATGTCGTCGAGCTGGAGGTCGATCCGGGTACCTGCAAGGTCGATCTGCAGCGCTATACCGTGGTTGACGACTTTGGCGCAGTGATCAATCCAATGACCCTTGAAGGCCAGGTCCATGGCGGCATTGCCCAGGGCATCGGCCAGGCGATCCATGAATATGCTGCTTTTGACGAACAGGGCCAGCTCGTTGCCGGATCGCTGATGGATTACACGCTGCCGCGCGCTGACGATCTGCCGCGTTTTGACATCAGCTTCCGTAATATTCCCTGCAAGAACAACATTCTGGGAGTAAAGGGTTCGGGCGAGGCCGGCGCCATTGGCGCCCCACAGGCTGTGATCGCGGCGCTGACCGACGCGCTTGGCGTGACCCATATCGACATGCCGGCAACCCCGCAGGCCATATGGGAAGCGCTGCAAAGCAAGCGAGAGGCGGCGGAATGAGTGACAAGATCGTCAAGTCGGAAGAGGAATGGCGTGCCGAGCTGACGCCCGAGCAGTATCACATGACCCGAGAGCATGGCACGGAGCGTGCCTTTAGCGGCGCGCTGGACAAACATTACGAAGACGGAACCTACGCCTGCGTATGCTGCGGTGAGCCCATGTTTTCCTCGGAAACAAAATTTGATTCTGGCAGCGGTTGGCCAAGTTTCTATGCACCGATGGAGGGCGGGGTCGTCGGCGAGACCGAGGATAATAGCTTTTTCATGCGGCGGACCGAGGTGCATTGCAACAGGTGCGACGCGCATCTCGGTCATGTCTTTCCCGACGGTCCGGCCCCGACAGGCCTGCGTTACTGTATCAATTCAGCCTCGCTGGCCTTTGAGGATGCGGGCGAATAGCGAGCCGAACTGACCAGCTGCATTGAAACGGGCGGCCCGCAGACCGCCCGGTTTCAGATCATGTCCAATTTCGGATTGGCCCGGTTTTGGATTGGGCCCGGTTTTGGATTGGGTCGTTGAACCGACGTCAGCTGCCGGCTCCCGGTGATTTCATATGGCCCTTGTGGTGGCCGCCCTTCTTCATCCGGCGAGGCAGTTCGTCACCCTCGAGGATGCCATTTCCGTTGGTGTCCATGCGTGCGAACATGTTGACCAGCCGTGCACCATACTCGTCAGGCGAAACCAGCCCGTCTCCATTGGTGTCGAGCCTGTCGAACCGCGTGCGGCTGTGCGCCATGACCTCTTTACGGGTCAGTTGGCCGTCGCCGTTGCTGTCGATGGAGGTGGCGTGCACCATTTGATGGCGCTTGTGGTGATGGCCGAGATTTCCCGCAACAGCGAGGCTTGCGACAACAATGCTCGACAGGGCAAGGCCGCCTGCGATCACGATGTTTCTGTTCAGTGTCTTCATCTGTCTGTCCCTTTTCTGTCATATCTGCTGGCGGAGGTTGCAAGTCGGGTCGTGACACCGGTACACTGCCTCAGCGGTGGGTGGTCCGGTTCAATGCACCGGTGTCTGATCCCTGTGTCGTCCCGAAACGGGGCACAAAAGCGGCGACGGCATGACCATTTGTCGATTTCATGTGGCCGGCGCTGCCACAATTCACTGGAAAAAATGCGAGTATGAGCAGTGAGGACAGCAAAGTGACGCCCGCGACGAAAATGCCCTGGGTGACTGGCACGACGCGGTTCTTCGGCACGATCGCGCATCCGGCTGACCACGTCCGTGCGCCGATGGTGTTCAATCCAATCTTTGCCGAGCGCGGCCTTGACCATGTAATGGTGCCAATCGACGCGCCGCCGGGTTCGCTGGTGGAAATTGTGGCTGCCTTGCGCGCCATTCCCAATTTTGGCGGCATGGCCGTGACCATCCCGCACAAGATGGAGATCGCCGCGCTGTGTGACACGCTGGGGTTGGCGGCACGGCTGACAGGCGCGGTCAATGCGGTGCGCTTCGATGCCGATGGCAGCATGCATGGCGATAATTTCGACGGCCAGGGTTTCGTTGCGGGCCTTCACCATCAGGGGCATGATCCTGCCGGAAAGGATGTGCTGATAATGGGGGCCGGCGGCGCGGCACGTGCTATTGCGCTTGCCCTGTGCGAGGCGGGTGTTGGCAGGCTGCGGATCAGCAACCGTACATCTCAGAAGGCGGACGAGATCGTGACGGCACTGAAGGAAATTGGCCAGCACAGCCAGGCAGAGACAGCCGTGGATCATGATGGCGCCGGTGTCGATATGATCGTCAATACGACCAGCCTTGGGCTGCATGACGGCGACAGGCTGCCGATCGCGCTTGATGCGGTCGATCCGGAGACGCTCATTGCCGAGATCATCATGGTGCCTGAACGCACGGCGTGGCTTGCCGATGCCGAGGCACGGGGGCTTGCAACGCATTACGGCCGGCACATGCTTGACTGTCAGATTGAGCTGATCGGTAACTTTATCGGGGCGTTGCAGGGTGCGGCATAAGGCATTTGCTGATTGAGTTTGCCCGGCCACGGGACTATATCAATGCAACCGCGCGGTTGCGGTGGATGATTGTGAGGATGGCATGACGGATTCTGCGAACGCATGGACGGAAGACCGTCTGGCGCAGCTGCGCAAGCTGTGGGATGACGGCCTTTCCATTTCGCAGATTGGCGACGCGCTTGGCGTGTCGCGCAACGCGATTGCCGGCAAGGCACACCGCATGGGGCTCCCGAAGCGCCCATCCCCGATTTCCAAAACCGCGAAAGAGACGAAGAAGCCTGCCAAGCCGAAGCCGGCTGCCGAGCCGGAGAACCTGCCGCTGCGGCTCGAGCTCCGCAAGCTGAAATGGTCGCGCAGCAAGTGCTGCTGGCCGTCGGGCGATCCGAAGCTGAGTGGCTTTACCTTCTGCGGCGATGCCGTCGTGCCGGGCAAGCCCTATTGCCTGAAACATTGCGAGGAAGCCTACACCACCTCGCGCGACAGCCGCTGACCCTGTTCGCCCGCACCAGCCGGGCAGGAGTGCCCGACCGATGCTGAAACACCGTTCAGATTACCAGACGCCGTCCTGCAATGTGCTTGCGGCCGATCTTAACATCCGTATTTTCCAAGACCGCACGCTTGTTACCACAGTGCTGAAGCTGGAGCGGACGGGTGACGCGCCTTTCATCCTGAACGGCCGTGACCTGACGCTTCATGAATTTGCTGTGGATGGCAGCATGCTGGACGAGGCCGACTGGCCGGTATGTGCCGAGGGGCTGAGCCTCGAGGGACTGCCAGACAGCTGCGAGGTCAGGATCGTCTCGCAATGCCACCCCGAAACCAACACCGCGCTCGAGGGGCTGTATCTGTCCGGTGGGATGTATTGCACCCAGTGCGAGCCGGAAGGGTTCCGGCGCATCGGGTTCTTCCCCGACCGCCCCGATGTGATGACCGTATTTACGGTGCGCATCGAGGCTGACAGTGCCTTCCCGCAATTGCTGTCGAACGGCAATCTTGTCGAGACAGGTGCGGCCGGCGAGGGCCGTCATTTCGCGATCTGGCACGACCCGCATCCGAAGCCCAGCTACCTGTTTGCCTGTGTTGTCGGCGATCTGGACCTTGCCGCCGACAGTTTCACCACCGCATCGGGCCGCGAGGTCGATCTTCATATCTATGTCGAGAAGGGCAACCTGTCGCTGACTGGCCACGCCATGGAGTCGCTCAAAAAATCGATGAAATGGGACGAGGATGCCTACGGGCTGGAATATGACCTCGACCTGTTCCAGATCGTCGCCGTCAGCCATTTCAACATGGGGGCGATGGAAAACAAGGGCCTGAACATCTTCAACAGCAAGTTTGTTCTCGCCGACCCGTCCACTGCGACCGACGAGGATCTGCACCGCGTCGAATCCATTGTGGCGCATGAGTATTTCCACAACTGGACCGGCAACCGGGTGACCTGCCGCGACTGGTTCCAGCTGACGCTGAAGGAAGGGCTGACTGTCTACCGTGACCAGTGCTTCTCGGCCGACATGCATGACGAGGGGGTTCAGCGCGCCGGTGATGTAAGCCTGCTGCGCGCCGCCCAGTTCCCCGAGGACAGCAGCCCGACGGCGCATCCGATCCGTCCGGAATCCTATCGTGAAATCAATAACTTCTATACGCCGACCGTCTATGAAAAAGGGGCTGAGGTTATCCGTATGATGGCCGGCTATCTTGGTCGTGACGGGTTCCGGCGCGGCACAGACCTGTATTTCGAGCGTCATGACGGTCAGGCCGTGACCTGTGATGATTTCGTCGCCGCGCTTGCCGACGCGAACGAGCGCGACATGTCTGCCTTCCATGGCTGGTACAGCCAGGCGGGGACACCGAACCTGCGGGTGAGCCGTTCGCAAGACGATGGGGGTGGCATCACCCTGTCGCTGGAACAGGATATACCTGAAACGGCGGCAGGCACGCCGCGCGACCCGCTTCCCGTCCCTGTGCGGCTTGGCTTTGTCGGGGCTGATGGTGCGCCGGCCAGGTTGCGGCTCGAGGGCGAGAACGAGGCCCGCGATGAGCATGTGCTGCTGCTTGAAGAGACCAGGGCCAGCTACCGCTTCAATATCGAGGAGGGTGGCAGTGTCGTGACACCGAGCCTGCTTCGCGGTTTTTCCGCACCGGTGCGCCTTGAGGATGATTTGAGCGCTGATGAACGCCTGCATCTGATGGCGCATGACAGTGATTTGTTCAACCGTTGGGATTCAGCCCAGATGCTGGCCACCGACGCGATCCTCGCACTGGCAGGCGGCGAGACGGCAATGGTCGACCAGCTGGCAGGCGGGTATGTGCGGATTCTTGACGACAATAGTCTGCTGGATGATTTCAAGGCAGGCACGTTGCGCCTTCCGGGGATTGCCGTTCTCGAGGCGGCACGGCGGCCTGCTGACCCGGTGGCGCTGTTCGAAGCGCGCCGCGCGCTTCAGGCCGGGCTTGGTCATACGCTGGCACCGCAGATTGCCGCCGCACTCGGCAATGATGCGATGGTCGACACGTCCGGTGGGCGGGCGCTGTTGATGCAGCTGCTGGAGCTTGGTGTCGCTGCTGATAACAGTGATTCCATTGCCGCTGCCGAGCGTATGGTGATGCATGAAACCATGACCATTTCGCAGGGCGCACTGAAAGCCCTGAACCATTGCGAGGACGAGGCGCGTGTTCGCGGCCTTGCCGCATTCCACGACCGCTGGCAGGACAACCCTCTGGTGTTGGAAAAATGGTTCCAGATGGAATCCATGTCATCCGTCGGCGGCACCATTGAACGCCTTGGCGAATTGATGCGGCATCCCGGGTTCGACCCGAAAAACCCGAACAAGATTCGGGCCGTCCTTGGCGCCTTCATGGTTGGCAACACACCGCGTTTCCATGCCGAGGACGGGTCTGGCTATGATTTCATCGCCGGCCAGCTTGTCGCGCTTGATACCCGTAATCCGCAGGTGGCCGCCCGTATGGCACTGCCGATGACCCGCATGTCCGGCTATGACGCCGACAGACAGGCGCACATGCGTGCGGCGCTGGAAAAAATCCAGGCCGGCGCGCAATCGAATGATCTGAAAGAGGTTGTCGACAAGGCGCTATAGCGCCTTGCGGCTCAGCCTGTCCTAGCGAAGCAGGAATGCCGGCACATGACCGGTGTCGTGAAGCGTGTCGCCCTTGCAATCGGGTGGCGGCGGCAGTTCGCCGGGATGCGCTTCTGCCTTGCGGCCACGGCCGCGTCCGCGCCCACCACGCTCGCCATCACCCTTCTTCTCGTTGCTGTTGGCTGGCCTGCTGCTCTTTTCGCCATCTGCCTCGGGCTTTTCGGCATTTGATTTCGAAACTCTGCGCTTTGACTTTGCCGGGGCGTCTTTTGCGTCGCCTTCGCCTGCTTCGCTATCGACAAGCGGGATCGATTTGCCAATCAACTTTTCAATCGAGGCCACGTATTTGCGATCATCATCGCCGGCGGCGATGGTGAAGGCGCGTCCTGACTTGCCGGCACGGCCGGTCCGTCCGATGCGATGGACGTAATCTTCGGCATTGCCGGGAACATCGAAGTTAAAGACATGGCTGAGGCCGGCAATATCAAGGCCGCGCGCCGCCACGTCCGATGCGATCATCAGCGGTACTTCGCCATCCTTGAACCTTTGCAACGCTTCAAGACGGGCTGACTGCGTCATGTCGCCATGAAGTGCCACGGCCGAGAAATTATGGCGTTTCAGCGAGGTCACGAGAGTGCTGATGTCACGCTTGCGGTTGCAGAAGATCACGGCGTTCTTCACATCCTCGCTGTTCAGCAGGTTGCGAAGCGCTTCACGCTTGCCCTTTGGTGACGTCCAGGCCAGGTGCTGGGCAACGGTGTCGGCGGTACTTGCCGGTGGCGCCACTTCAATGACCTTGGGATTGGAGACGAACTTGTCGCTGAGCTTCTTGATGTCGTCAGAC
>JAKMFG010000188.1 GCA_022425565.1 Alphaproteobacteria bacterium | reverse complement strand
ACCCCGACAGTGATCTTGGCGACCGGCTTGTAACCGTTGCCGTGCCGCAACTCCGCTCGGCGCAGATCGACATGGCGCTTGCCGCCGGAGGTGATCTGGCGCGGCATATGATGACGGGCGGAAAGATTGCAGGCGCGGTGCTGGAGCTTCAGGGCAAGATTGCCGTCATTGGGCTCGATGATCCGGCTGCAGCGCTGGTAAATGAACAGACCTTTATAGACAAAACCATGAATGAAGAGGATTGACCGATGCCTGACTTCCGGCTTCGCAAGATGATGCTGTTTTCCGAAACCATCCATCACGAGAACGGGCCGCCACCGGCCACACCGCGCTGTCGTGCCGCTATCGTGGCGGTTGTCGCCAATCCGTTTGCCGGCACCTGGCAGGAAGACCTGCAATCAGCGATGGACGATTTGAAGCCGCTGGGACTGCAGATGACGGACGAGCTGATCACCGCGCTTGGCGGGGCGGACGGGATCGATGGCTATGGCAAGGCCGCCCTCGCCGGAGAAGGCGGCGAGCTGGAGCACACAGCCCTGTGGCATGTGCCCGGCGGCTATTCCATGCGTGAGCGGCTTGGCGAGGCCAAGGCCATAGTGCCGTCAGCGATGAAGGTTGGCGGCCCCGGCACGCCAATCGACATTCCACTCGGCCATATCAACGCCGCCTATGTCCGCAGCCATTTCGACGCTATGGAAGTGCGTCTTGCCGATGCGCCGCGCGCCGGCGAGATCATGTTCGCGCTGGCGATGTCACGCGGCCCCCGAATCCACGACCGGATGGGCGGCCTGACGACTGCCGAGGTCAAGGGCGAGGACGGGTTGCGCTAGCCGCAATATTGCGTTGGCAGCACGGTCAACATAGCATTGAGACAGATAAAGTAGGCTGAAGGTGAGAAAAGATATGAAAGCCCTGATCGTAATCGACCCGCAGAATGACTTCTGCCCGGGCGGAGCACTGGCGGTCACCGGCGGCGACGAGATCATGCCGCGGATCAATGCCATGATGGCCGATTTCGACCTTGTCGTGCTGACCCAGGACTGGCATCCGGCAGGGCATTCCAGCTTTGCCTCGTCGCATAGCGGGTCCGACCCTTTTACCGTCACCGAGATGCCCTATGGCCCGCAGGTGCTGTGGCCGGACCACTGTATTCAGGGTAGTGACGGCGCCGGGTTCCATCCGGCGCTGAACACCGACCGTGCTGATGCGATCATCCGCAAGGGCATGAACCCGGCTGTTGATTCCTATTCCGCCTTTTTCGAGAACGACAAGGTAACGGCGACCGGCCTTGCCGGTTTCCTGAACGGGCGCGGTTGCACGGACCTGACCATGGTCGGGCTTGCAACAGACTACTGCGTTGCCTGGTCGGCGCTGGATGGCGCGGCACAGGGATTCAAGGTCGATGTCATTCTTCCGGCCTGCCGGGCCATCAATCTTGAAGGCTCGCTCGACGCCGCGCTTGGCGAGATGCGCGGTGCCGGCATCGGCCTGTCCGAATAGACGGAACTTCGGGGAGATAGTGATGAACGAGGGTCAGTCAGAAACCGAGCTGCCAGATTCCGGTCAGCGGCGCTCGCAATCCGGAAGCCTGCTGGTGACCTTTGTCGGCGGCGCGCTTCTCGGTGCTTCAGCCATGTGGACCGGCCTTGAGCTTCAGGAAACGCCAAAAAGCATGTCGATGCCGGCCCAATCAGGCGGCATGACGCATGAGACCAAAGCTGCGAACATCATCGACGCGGATGGCTGGGCCGCCATGCCGACGCTCGATACAGCTGTCTATCGCGACCCCGGAGCCGGCTGGAACCTCAACGTCATCACCACCAATTTCACCTTCGACGCCAAGTCCGCCGGGCTGGAAAATGTCGAGGGGCATGGTCACGCCCATGTCTATGTGAACGGGGTCAAGCTGGGGCGTGTCTATGGCGCCTGGCACCATATCGGCGCACTCCCTCTCGGCGAGAACGAAGTCACCGTCGCGCTCTATGCGAACGACCATAGCGCGCTGGCCAGTGGCGGGGTCAAGATCACCAGCACAAGCACGGTGATCGTCGAGCAATAGGGCCGTCCCGACCCACGCATCGCGCATGAAAAAGGGCCACCCGCATGACGGATGGCCCTTGTTTTATGGAATATGACCAGACGGCTCTTACAGGGCCTTGTCGGTGATCATATGGGTCCAGGCGCCCTGCGGCTTCTTGGTGATGACGGGATCGGATCCACCCTTCATCAGGGTCCCCACGGTCCGCTCATAGTCGGCCGGGTCAAGCGCACCATTCGAACCAGCGGTCAGCTTGGCGATCTCGCCCATCATGCGGCGCTGGTGCTTTTCGGTCTGGGCACCGGTCGCATCATTCTCGAGAACGATGTCGGCAGCGGCGTTCGGGTTTGCCTCAGCCCACTTCCAGCCCTTCATCGATGCGCGGACAAAACGCACCATCTGGTCCTGGAATGCGGCATCCTTGAGGCGGTCGCCGAGAACATAGAGGCCGTCCTCGAGAGTGGCCACGCCCTGGTCCTGATATTTGAAGACGACCAGCTCGTCGGCGCCAAGGCCGGCATCGATCACCTGCCAGTATTCATTGTAGGTCATGGTGGAAACGCACTCGGCCTGCTTTTGCAGGATCGGATCAACGTTGAAGCCCTGCTTGAGGACATTCACACCGTTGCCGCTGCCGTCAGTCGGAATGCCGAGCTGGCTCATCCAGGACAGGAACGGATACTCGTTGCCATAGAACCAGACGCCGAGGGTCTTGCCACGGAAGTCTGCCGGCGACTTGATCCCGGAATCCTTGCGGCAGGTCAGCATCATGCCGGACGACTTGAACGGCTGGGCGATATTGACAAGGTCCACACCCTTTTCGCGAGACGCCAGTGCGGACGGCATCCAGTCGATCACGACGTCGGCACCGCCGCCGGCAATCACCTGCACAGGCGATACATCCGGGCCACCGGGCTTGATGGTGATATCAAGACCTTCCTCGGCATAGAAACCCTGATCGGCTGCCACATAGTATCCTGCAAACTGGGCCTGCGTGACCCACTTGAGCTGCAGCGTCAGCTTGTCTGCGGCACTTGCAGCCGTGCCCATGGCAACGGTAGCGGCGAGCGCCAGCAGGGTTGTCAGTGTTCTTTTCATCTCATGCTCCCTAGGTTGTTATCTTCTCTTTGGTTATCGGGTTTTCCGGCGATTTGACGGATGCCAGAAAGTGACCTGCCGTTCCAGCAGGCTAAGAAGGCCGTAGCTCAGCGAGCCAGCGAGGGCGGCGACAACAATTTCCGCCCACACCATGTCCACATTCATCCGACCAACTTCAGTCGAGATGCGGAAACCAAGGCCAACAATCGGTGTACCGAAGAATTCTGCAACGATGGCACCAATCAGGGCCAGCGTCGAGTTGATCTTCAGTGCGTTGAAAATGAAAGGAGCCGCTGTCGGAAGCCGGAGCTTGATCAGCAGCTGGAAATAAGACGAGGCGTAGGTGCGCAGTAGATCACGTTCCATCGCCTGCGTGGCCTGCAGTCCGGCCAATGTATTCACCAGCATCGGGAAGAAAGTCATCACCACGACGACGGCCGCCTTCGACTGCCAGTCGAAACCGAACCACATCACCATGATCGGCGCGATGCCGACCATGGGAAGCGCCGAAATGAAATTGCCAACGGGCAGCAAGCCACGCTGCAGGAAGGGCACCCGGTCGATCAGGATGGCGATGATAAAGGCGCTGCCACACCCGATGATATAGCCGCTGAGCGCCGCCTTGATCACGGTCTGCTGGAAATCGGCCCAGAGGATCGAGGTCGATGCCGCAAACCGCACCGCAATCATCGAGGGCGGCGGCAGCAACACTGTCGGCACCTGTAATCCGACGGTCAGCACCTCCCAGACAAAGAT
>JAKMFG010000156.1 GCA_022425565.1 Alphaproteobacteria bacterium | reverse complement strand
ACAGCCTTCAACGGATCGGGACGCGCGCCCAAGGCGCTGAATTCCGAATGGATGCTGGATCAGGGCATGACCAGCATCGAACGCCATTCACCGCATGCGGTAACCGTGCCCGGCGCGGTAGATGCCTGGGTCCAGTTAAACCGTGACCATGGCAGCATGCCGCTCGACCGGATTCTGGCAGCCGCCGTCGGCTATGCGCGTGACGGCTATCCTATCACCCAGCGGGTTTCGGCCGATTTTGCTCGTGAGGTGGATATTCTGAACGAGGCCGGGCGGGCCGTCTTTGCCCCTAATGGCAAGCCTGTACCGCTTGGTGCGCGCCATGCACAGCCTGCCCTTGCGGCCACGCTCGAGCGGATTGGCCGCGAAGGCCGCGCCGGCTTCTATGAAGGTCCGGTCGGCGAAGAGCTGCTGTCCATGCTGAAGGCGCTTGGCGGACGCCATGAGGAAAGTGATTTTGCCGATGCCGTCGGTGATTACGTCACCCCGATCAGCACCGAATTCCGTGGCAACCGCGTCTGGCAATGCCCGCCGAACGGACAGGGCGTAATTGCCTTGCTGCTCCTGAACATCATGAGCGGCGTGGACACATATGGCGACACGCCGCTGTCGGCCATGCGCATTCATCATGAGATCGAGGCAGGCCGCCTGGCTTACCGCGATCGCGGCGCTGTGCTGGCAGACCCGACCTTCTCGGATGTGCCGGTCGAACAGATGCTTGACCCGGCCTATGCCGACAGGCTTCGCGCGCTGATCAGCGACAGCAGCAGCCTTGATCCGATGCCGCCAAGCGAGTTGCCGCGCCATCGCAGCACTGTCTATATCAGCGTCGTCGACAAGGACCGCAATGTCTGCAGCCTGATCAACACCCTGTTTGACGGCTTCGGATCAGGCATCATGGCACCCGAGAGCGGCGTGATGCTGCACAACCGCGGCCAGGGCTTTGTCGTCGATCCGGCCCATCCGAACGGGATCGAAGGCGGCAAGAGGCCGCTCCACACCATTATCCCGGCGATGGTGACGCGCGATGGCAAGACCAGCTTGAGCTATGGTGTAATGGGCGGCGAGTACCAGGCCTTTGGCCATATGCAGTTCCTGACCCGCCATTTCGACTATGGCATGGATGTGCAGATGGCACAGGACACGCCGCGCTTCTTCCCAGAGCCGTTCAAGGATTTCGTCGAGGTTGAGGGCCCCATTCCGGAGGCCACCCGCGAGGCACTTCGCGCGCTTGGCCATGACATCCGCCCTGCATCCAAGCCGATCGGTGGCTCGCAGGCCATTTCCATCAACTGGGATAACGGGCTTCTGACCGCAGGTTCCGATCCGCGCAAGGATGGCTGCGCGATGGGCTATTGATCACGTCCCGGCAGGAGAGCGACCAGAAAGGGAGCGGGAGATGACTGGAATGTCTGTTGAAGGGGTGATCGATCTTGCGGCCTGCCCGATCGGCGATGGCGGGTTCATCGCCAGTTGCCGTGACCAGCTGGATAGCGACGGGGTAGTCACCATCCCGGGATTTCTGACCGCCGGCGCGGTGCACGACCTCGTCGCCGAGGCGGAAGCCGGACGAAAAGACGCCTTTTTCACAAGTTCGACGCATAATGTATATCTGACTCCGCCGAGGCCGGAGCTTGGTGATGACCATGTCTTCAACCGGCAGATCACCTCTTCGAAGGGATGCATCACGACCGATCAGGTGCCTGCCGCATCCGGCCTTCACACAATCTATGACTCACCGGAATTCCGTTCGTTCCTTGCGCAGGTGGTCGGCGAGGATGCGCTTCACGAATATGCCGACCCGCTTTCCTCGATCAATGTGCATTATGCCGGCGAGGGCCAGGAGCTCGGCTGGCATTTCGACAATTCCGCCTTTGCCGTGACACTGCTGCTGCAGGCGCCCGAGGATGGCGGCGCGTTCCAGTATGTCCGCGATCTTCGCGACGCAGACAGCAACGAGATGAATTTCGACGGGGTTGCGGCTGTTCTCGACGGCGATGAACCGCCGGTCACGCTCCCCGTCACGCCAGGCACGCTGGTGCTGTTCCGCGGCCGCAACTCCATGCACAGGGTCACGCCGACCATCGGCGACCGGACCCGCATTCTGGTCGTGCTTGCCTATAACGCCGCCCCGGGGATCGCCCTGTCGGAAGCGGCGCGCAAGACCTTCTATGGCCGGCTCGGCTGAGAGATTCCCGGCGAAGGCTTCCCGGCTATAGGCTTCCCGGCTAGAGGGCTGCGGCCAACTCGCCGGCAAAGACACCCATCGCATCGCCCAGCGCAACGCCAAGAGCGTTCACCCCGTCGGCTGGTTCCGATCCGGCGAGCGGCACACGCCCCCAATAGCTCCGCGCCAGAATGACATCGCCGCTATCACCGGTAACGGTGGCATCAAAATTGACCATCGCCTCGCCACCTTTTGCATAGGCGAATCTGGTGACCGTCAGGACAAGTCGATAGTCCGGCTTGTCGAAACTGTCAGGCGTACCGAAAGCCATATCGGTGCTGGCATCATTCATCGTCACGAGGAAAGCGCGTTCAATCAGGGTCGGTGTCGCGACATGCCAGAAATGACCGCGTTCCTCGCGGAAGCGAAGCGGCGATTCACCCTCGACGGCAATCAGTGACCGGCCGGACTGAAGACCGCGAATATCCACCCGGCGCAGCGCCATCGACCCGTTCACACCAAAAGTGACCGGCGACATGACGACGTCGAGTTCATAATGGGTGT
>JAKMFG010000147.1 GCA_022425565.1 Alphaproteobacteria bacterium | reverse complement strand
TCTTTGCGCTGCTCGCCAAGGAGATTCCGTTCCTGCTTCTCGTCAGCCTTGCCGCGCTATCGACATTGCCGGCACGGCGGTTGATCAATGCAGGCCGAAGCCTCGGCTATGGACATACCGCGGCATGGATCTATCTGCTGTTGCCACAGATTTACCGCCAGATCAGGCTTCCGCTCGCCGCGGTGATGATCTTTGCGTTGTCGGTGATCGACATGCCGCGCCTGCTTGGCCCGTCTCTGCCGCCCCCGCTCGCCATCCTTGCCGTCGAGGGGTTCGAGCATGCGGAACTTGCGCGCCGGCTACCCGCTGCCTTTCTTGCCTGTCTGCAGATCGGGGTGACCCTGCTGGCGTTGCTGATCTGGCGCGTTGGCGAAATTCTGACAGGGGCTGCGCTATCGATGGCAAGACGCCGTGGTCGGCGCATCAGAAAGGCAGGCCTGGTGATGGCACCTGTCGCGCTTGCCGGCCTGGTGCCGCCAGTTGCCGCTGTCGCCGGACTGGTCGCGGCGGCGATATGGTCGGTTACGGCAAGCTGGTTCTTCCCAGCCGCCTTGCCGACGGCTTATAGCCTGCGCGCCTGGGGCCGGATCGACACGCTGGCACCGGCGCTGGCAAACAGCCTTGGCCTTGCGGTGGCGGCATCACTGCTGGCCTCCGGCATTGTATTGCTGATGGTCGCCCTCAACGACAAGCGGCAACGGCCCCTGCTGCGGCTTGCGATCTATGCGCCGTTGCTGATCCCGCAGGTCAGCCTCGTTCTCGGCCTCCAGGCGGGTCTTGTCTGGTTCTGGCTGGACGGCACATGGCTGGCGATGCTGTGGATTCACGCCCTGTTCATCTGCCCCTTTGCATATCTGATCATCGCGCCAGCCGCAGCCGCCATGGACCGACGCTATATTGCCGTTGCCGCCAGCCTCGGGGCAGGGCCAGGCAGCCGCTATCTGCGGGTGGTACTGCCGATGCTTGCACCTGCCATCACAACCGCGCTGTTTGTCGGCGTGTCGGTGTCCGTTGCCCTGTACCTGCCCAGCCTGTTTGCCGGTGGCGGACGGATCACAACCGTCACGCTGGAGGCGGTGGCGCTCGCGTCGGGCGGAAGCCGCCAGATGGCCGGGGTGGCGGCGATGCTGCAGCTTGCCATCCCGTTCCTCATCTTCATCCTTCTGCGCCTCTGGCAACACCACAAATACGGCAGGTTTGCCGGTATGCGTGCCGGAGGCCTTCATTAGATATCCATGAGACTTGCGTCAGGTCTGCATCCAACGCACTCTGCCGCATCAGCAACAGCGACCCGCAGGGGGTTCCGGTGCGCATTCTCGTTTATGGCGATTCCAACAGCTGGGGATATCTCGATGACGGCTCGGGGCAGCGATATGAAAATCGCTGGCCGGTGGTGATGGCAAGCGCGCTGGCCGCGCACGGCACTCAGGTGGAGCTGGTCGAGGAATGCCTTCCCGGTCGCACCACCAGCACCGACGATGCAGAGAGCCCGAACGGCGATCCGGCGCTGCTGAACGGCACCGGACCTCTTGCCGCCATTCTGCTGTCCCAGCAGCCGCTGGACTATATCATCCTGATGCTTGGCACAAACGACATGAAACTCCGGTTCGGCCGCGATGCCGCCGCGATCACAGCTGGCGTGATGCAGCTTGCCGCCATCATCAAGGCGACACCCGCCGGGCATGGCGGCTGGGACGGTACGGACCCGGCCCCGCTGACCGTGATCTGTCCGCCGGAACTGGGGACACGGGCGGATGATCCGAAGTGGATCCGTCATGATGAATGGCGCGGTGGCCGCAAGATATCACAGGAACTGCCTGCGGTCCTCGGGCCGGCCTGCGCCGAGGCCGGAATTGGCTTTGTCGACGGCAACGAATATGCCACCTCCTCCGAGCTCGACCCCATTCACTGGACAGCCGCCACGCATGAGGCGTTCGGCGCCGCCATTGCCGCAAGACTGGCCTCGCGCCTGATGTCAGCATCGCGGCACGGGCCGGCCTGAGAGCATGCTGTTTCGGATCATACTGCCGCTGGTGTTTGTCTTCCTCTGGTCTTCGGCCTTCCTTGCGGCCAAAGTCGGTGTCCAATACAGCACGCCCTTCACCATGCTGCTGCTCCGCTTTGCGCTGGTCAGCCTTGTCTTTGCCGCGATGCTGCCTTTTGCCCGCGCCTGGCGGCGCGGCGAGCTGCCCCGCCCGGGGCTATCTGTGGTTGGTCTGACAGCCATCGTCGGCGTCGCCCTCCACGGTGTCTATCTCGGCAGTGTGTTCTTTGCCATTTCGGTCGGCCTTTCAGCCGGCATCTCGGCACTGATCGTCTCGATGCAGCCGCTGCTTGCCTCGGTCCTTGCCATCTTCCTGTTCAACGAAAGGTTGCGGCCGGTCCAGTCGGCAGGCCTGCTTGCGGGCATAGCGGGTGTGTTCATCGTGCTGCTGCCGAAGATGGGCGGCGGCATGCCGCCGCTGGGGCTGTTCTCGGTCTGCTGCGGCCTCGTCGCGGTGACCGGCGGCACGCTGCTGCAAAAACGGATCGGCGACAAGATCGACCTGCTGGCGGGAAATCTGGTTCAGGCCATGGCGGCAAGTGCGTTTCTCGCGGTGATCTGCCTCACGGTGGAAACACCGCAGGTCAGCTGGCAGATGCCCTTCTTCCTTGCGCTGGCCTGGCAGGTGATCATGGTGTCGGCCGGCGCTTATGTCATCCTGATGGTGCTGATCAAGCGCGACTCGATGGCGGCCGTATCCTCGCTGATGTTCCTGGTGCCGCCAGTGACGGCGGTGATTGCGGCCGCCGGCTTTGGCGAGCCGCTGACCCTGGCAAGCATAACGGGTTTTGCCATGAGCAGCGCCGGGGTCTATCTCGTCACGGCAAACAGCAGACCGCGCAAATAGGGGCCTGCCCTAGTCGCAGAGCCGCCTTGCCAAATAGCGGGCGAACTGGTGGTTCTCCTGCTCCATCCAGCTAAGCGGCCCCGATGTTGCGAGCGGCGAGCCGGCGCCCCGGAAAATACCCTCGACGACATGCCTGTCCTCGACCTGCAC
>JAKMFG010000125.1 GCA_022425565.1 Alphaproteobacteria bacterium | reverse complement strand
GCGCCGTCCTCCTGTGACAGGAACAGGGCAGCATGATAGCCCACATTGCCAAGCCCCTGCACGATCACCCGCTTGCCCTTCAGGCCGGGCGTGAGCCCGGTCTTTGCGACATCGGCTGGTTGGTCGAAGAAGGCGCGAAGGGCATATTCGACACCGCGCCCCGTGGCCTCGGTCCGGCCGGAGATGCCGCCTTTGGTCACCGGCTTTCCGGTGACACAGGCCCAGGCATTGATTTCAGATGGGTGGAGCCGCTTGTATTCATCCGCCATCCAGGCCATCTCGCGCTCGCCGGTGCCGACATCGGGGGCAGGGACGTTCTGTGACGGGTGGATCAGGTCGCGCTTTGCCAGTTCCTGGGTAAAGCGGCGAGTGATCCGCTCCAGTTCGCTTTCGGTCCAGTCGCGCGGATCGATGATCAACCCGCCCTTGGAGCCGCCGAACGGCACCTCGACAAGCGCGCATTTGTAACTCATCAGCGCGGCAAGGGCTTCGACCTCAGGCTGGTTGACATCGGGTGCATAGCGGATGCCGCCCTTGACCGGCTCGAAATGCTCGGAATGCACCGACCGGAACCCGGTGAAGGTATAGAGCCTGTCACGAAGCCTGACCCCGAACCTGACCATATAGGTCGAGTTCGCCATCATGATCTTCTGTGCGAGATCATCGCCAAGCCGGTCATCCGGCCGCGCTTCGTTCATCGCTGTCACAGCATTGCGAAAATTAGTCTCGATTGACTGAAGAAACTCGTCACCGGCCATATGCTTCCGGCCCAGAAAAGGGCCGCCTCCCCAAGCTGACACATCTGTCGCGTCCCAAGAGGCGGCCACATGATTTGGCGGCAGGCACCTTCCGGACCAATCCGGTCCGTCAGGGCATGCCAGAGCCTATTGAACCCAGAGTCTGTCGAACCCAGAGCCTACCGACCGCTGCCCGTCTCGCGTTGCCGCATGGTATCACGCACCACTGCTTTGACAAGCGAGACCCCCATCAGCGCCATAACAAGTGAAAAGGGAAGGGCGCCGATAATCATGGCCGTGTTGATCGCAGACAGCCCGCCGGCCGCAAGCAGCACGCCGATGACAAGGGTCAGGGCCGATCCCCACAGGATGATATGGGCGGACCCTTTCTGCGAGGCATCTCCCGCGGCCGCGATGGTATTGATGATCAGTACCGCGGAGTCTGCCGATGTGACCAGAAAGGTCAGCAACAGGATGACAATGATGACCGACATGCCGGTTGCCAGCGCGGGTGACAGCATCACATTGATGGTCTCGAACAGTTGCGAGGATATGCCTGCATCGAGGATCTGGCGTCCGGCCTCGCCGTTCAGTTCCAGATGGATGGCCGTGCCGCCGACAAAGGCAAACCAGACAAAGCACATCAGGGCAGGCACAATCATGGCGCCCAGCACAAACTCTCTCAGGCTCCGCCCGCGCGAGATACGGGCAAGGAACAGCCCGACAAAGGGTGCAAAGGCAATCCACCAGGCCCAGTAGAAAATGGTCCATCCGCCTTGCCATCCGGCAAGCGCCTCGCCAATTGCCGTGCCGTCATTGCTCCAGACCACGAGGGACATGGGCACAAGCCCGGCAAGATAGTCCCAGACACCGAAAAAGAAGGCCTTCAGGACAAACGCAGTCGCCCCGAACAGGGTGAAGAACCCCAGCAGGAACAGCGAGAGGCTCATATTGATGTTCGACAGCCATTTGATGCCACGACCGACGCCCGGCATGGCAGACAGCGTCGATGCGCCCATGACCACGACGAGGGCCAGCAGCATCGCCTCAAGGGTCGGGGCACCTTGGTCATTCATAATCCAGCTGCCGCCGGTGATGTTGTAGATGCCTGAGGCGAATTGCGAGACGCCGTAGCCGATGGTCACCGAGACGCCGAGGATGGTTGCGATTACCGAAACGATATCGACCACATGGCCGAGCGGCCCGGACAGCGCCTTTCCGAAGAGCGGTGTGAGGCCCGACCTGATGGTCAGAGGCAGGCCACGTGAATAGCTGAAGAACGCCAGTGCGAGCCCGACCAGCGCATAACAGGCCCAGGCAGACAATCCCCAGTGAAGGAAGGACCATTTATAAGCCGGCCGTACATTTTCGGCTGTCTCGGCGCCGACGAGCCCCATAATCACATCGGGATTGTTCCCGAAATGGAAGATAGGCTCGGCCGTGGCATAGGTCAGCATGCCGATCCCGATTCCCGCACCAAACATCATCGAAAACCAGGAAAATCGAGAGAATTCCGGCTTCTCGTCGGGTTTGCCGAGGTGAATGCGCCCGGTGGCCGGCCACACCGCCAGCCCCACACAGACGACGATGTAAAAGAACACCACATACATGTACCAGTGCCCGAAATGGGTAAGCAGCCAGTTGTTCAGGGCCGAAAGCGCCGCGCCGGCCTGTTCGGGAAACACAGCGGCCCAGATAATGAGGAGGCCGATCAGGATCTTTGACCCGACGGCAACGAAATGGTTGAAGCCGGCGTAGAATCCGCCGGCACTGGTGTGAATGGGAAGGGCGGTGATGGGGGGTGGAAGCGGCATTCTCGTCTCCGTTCAGATTGGCGCCACCACGCAAACGACTCAGGTCTACTGGGTTGCTGACAAAAATAGGAAAACTGGCAGAAACCCAAGTAGAAACGCTGGCAGAAACTTTGACGGTAAATCTTGGAAACGGATGCTCATTGGGTCGCTGATGGGTGGCTTTTCGCTGAAGACTGGCAGAGACGTGGACAAGAATCCCTCATTGGCATGAAATTAACCCTGATGCTCCCGCGATTGTGAACAGTTGGTGCTGCGGAGGGGCTGCCTGGCGCGATATTTTCCCAATTTGCTGTTAGAATTGGACGTGGAAGGACGCGGGTTGGGCATTATTAGAAAAAATCAGTCTCAACTTACGAAATGAATGAATACATCTTCCATTTCCGGGCGAAATATTGTTAGTTAGCGACGTAGGAGCGCATTGATCGCTCCTTCTTGGTATCTGCAACAAAAATTAGCAGGGATGAATCTCATGAAAAAAATTGTCTATGCAGTGGCTGGTCTTGCTGCCGTAGCTATGATGGGCTCGGCAAACGCCGGTACGCTCGAAGATGTAAAGGCGCGCGGTGTACTGAACTGCATCGTGTCCACCGGTACTCCTGGTTTCTCAAACCCGGATGATAGCGGCAAGTGGCAGGGCTTTGACGTCGACTTCTGTCGTGCAACTGCGGCTGCAGTTCTCGGTGACGCCGACAAGGTCCGCTACGTATCCACTACCGGTGCAAACCGTTTCACCATGCTGAACTCCGGCGAAGGTGACATGCTGTATCGTGTGACGACTGTTACCTTCCGTCGTGATGTCGACGTCAAGCTGACATTCCTCGGTGTGAACTACTATGACGGTCAGGGCTTCATGGTCGCAAAGGACACCGTGTCCTCTGCACTTGAGCTGGACGGCGCATCTGTGTGCGTTCAGGTTGGTACAACAACCGAACTGAACCTCTCGGACTATTTCCGTTCTAACGGCATGTCCTACGAAGCCATCCCGGCCAACTCGTCCGACGAAACCCGTGAGGGTCTTGAGTCGGGTCGTTGTGACGTGATGACCACTGACGCATCCGCGCTTGCTGCTCAGCGTTCTGCTCTGTCGGATCCGAGCAACTGGGTCATCCTGCCCGAGATCATTTCCAAAGAGCCGCTTGGGCCAGCTGTACGCCAGGGCGACGACGCCTGGGCCGACCTGGTTCGCTGGGTACTCTACGGTGTGATCGCCGCTGAAGAGATGGGCATCACTTCCGAGAATGTGGACAGCTTCACCGCTGACGTGAAGAACCCGCAGCTGAAGCGTATGCTCGGTCTTGACGACACTGACCTTGGCGGAATGCTTGGCCTCGACAAAGAGTGGCTGAAGCGTGCCATCAAGCAGGTTGGTAACTACGGCGAAATCTTTGAGCGCCACATTGGTGTGAACACTCCGGTCGGTCTCGAGCGTGGTGTGAACGCACAGTGGACTCAGGGTGGCCTGATCTACGCACCGCCGTTCAACTAGGCGTCACTGCAAAAATCTCTGGCACTGCGGATTATCTCCGCGGTGCCTTCTTCTTTATTCGATTGCGCCGGTTTTAAGTGGCGCGCTTATTCGTAATAACAGTGCCGGCGCAGAATAATATGTCAGCTACTCCAAAGACTCAGGATGATCGTGGGATTGTCCAGCGGATTCTTTACGATCGCGGGATACGGTCTGTAGT
>JAKMFG010000124.1 GCA_022425565.1 Alphaproteobacteria bacterium | reverse complement strand
AGGCGATGTCGGAAGGTGGCTGGGTTGGGCTCAATGCCGATCCTGAATATGGCGGACAGGGACTGCCGCAATGTGTCAGTGCCGCCGTCAATGAAATGTGGAACAGCGCGAATATGAGTTTCGCACTCTGTCAGCTTCTGACCCAGGGGGCGATCCATGCGCTCGAGGTGGTCGGTAGCGAGGAACAGAAAGCGACATATCTGCCGAAGCTGAATGCCGGCGAATGGACCGGCACGATGAACCTGACAGAACCGCAGGCCGGCACCGACCTTGCCGCGCTCCGCACCACGGCGACTCCGGAAGGTGACCACTACCGCATCCGTGGCCAGAAAATCTACATCACCTATGGCGAGCACGATATGAGCGAGAATATCGTTCATCTGGTGCTGGCCCGCCTTCCCGATGCGCCGCCGGGCGTGAAGGGCATATCGCTGTTCGTCGTTCCGAAATTCCTCGTCAACGAGGATGGCAGCGTCGGTGAGCGGAACGAGGTGCATTGCCTGTCGATCGAGAAGAAGATGGGGATCAAGGCCTCGCCGACGGCGGTGCTGCAATATGGTCAGGACAAGGGCGCCATCGGCTACCTGCTGGGCGAAGAGAACCGTGGCCTCGACTGCATGTTCCTGATGATGAATTCGGCACGTTTTGATGTTGGCCTGCAGGGGCTTTCCATGTCGGACCGCGCCTATCAGCAGGCGGTCGCCTATGCCCGTGACCGGGTGCAGGGCACGCCGCTGGAGCGCGAGAAGGGCGATGCCATCATACATCATCCGGATGTGCTGCGGCTGCTGACGGCAATGCGCGGTGAGATCGAGGCAATGCGCGCGCTGCTTCTGGTCGGCGGCTTCAGTCTCGACAAGGCGCATGAGGAAGCCGGTGCTGACGACGCATTCTGGGAGGCGCGTGCCAATCTGCTGATCCCGGTGATCAAGGGCTGGCTGACCGAAAGATCGCTGCAGCTGACCTCGGACGCGCTGCAGGTGCATGGCGGCATGGGGTTCATCGAAGAGACCGGTGCGGCGCAGCATTACCGCGATGCCCGCATCCTTCCCATCTATGAGGGTACAACGGCGATTCAGGCCAACGACCTGGTCTTCCGCAAGACGCTTCGTGATGGCGGTGCTGCGGTGCGCTGCCTGATTGCCGAGATTCGCACCGACATGGACGAAATCGCATCCGGTGGCAACGGCATCGGCGCGACGGCCTCGGCCATGCGCGCTGCCTGTGACACGGCAGAGGGTGCGCTCGACATGCTGCTGGCACGAGCGAATTCACCGCGTGACGCCGCGGCATCGGGTGCCGATTTCCTGATGATGCTTGGATATCTGTCAGGCGGCTGGCAGCTGGCGCGTGGTGCAGCAGCAGCAGCCCATTCGGCAGCCTCCGGCGAGGGTGATCCGGAATTCATGGCGGCGAAACAGGCTACAGCCAGCGCCTATATGGCGCACAGCCTGCCTGAAGTATCGAAAATGGCAGCCAAGATTTCGGGCGGACCGGACGCGCTGTCGGCGATGAACCCCGACTGGCTCTAGACGGCCGGTTTCCGGCGGAAACAGCGTCAGTTCCTGACGGAAGCCCCGTCATCCAGCATGGTGCGAATCCGCGCCAGCGTCTCCGGTGTCTTTGACAGTGTGATGAAGGCGGCGCGCTCTCGGGCATAAAGCTCGCTCTCGTCGGCGCTCCCGCCATCGCTGTCTGCGCGCAGCATCACGCCGGCGATCGCCATGGCGACGGTCTTGTCGTGCGGGAAGAAATCGCCGCGGTCGATCCCCTGCTGCATGAACTCTTCCATCTTGTCGGCCAGCGCGCCATCGGCAAGCTGTGCCACTGGAACCTCTGGCGGACGATAGCCCTCCTGCATCTCGCCGATCATCTCGATGGCGCGCGGCAGCAGCCTGTCCCGGTTCATCACGGTCTCGTCATGGCCGTCACGGAAATACATCATCCGCGCCGACAGCTGCGGCGATGATCCGGTGGCGCCATAGCCGATATTCATCCAGGTCTGCCAGGCGGCTTCGTCCCAGCTGTCCCTGGCGGCGTGCCAGCGGAAGAAGGTGTCCTTGATGCCGCCGCCGCCAGGCACGACGCCGACGCCGGCTTCCACCAGCCCCATCACCGAATTGGTGTGAACGACCAGCCTGTCGCAATGGGCCAGAACCTCGTAGCCGCCACCTGCGGCAAGGCCGGAAGGCGCCCCGACAACTGGCACCGGTGTGTATTTCAGCGCGCAGACAGCCTTCTGGAAGCGATCCAGAAATCCGTCGATTCCATCCCAGTCACCAGCCTCGATATAGGCGCGGAAGGCGTTCAGGTCGACGCCTGCCGAGAAATGCTGCGCGTCATTATGGATGATGATGCCCTTGCCGTGGTCGGCTGCGGCGGCGGCAACAATCTCCATCGATTCATCGGTTAGTGCATTCGCCTTGGAATGGAATTCGACAAGCCGCAGGTCACCTTCCAGTGCGAACAGGCTGGCCGAATTATTGGCGGTGATCGGGGTCAGGGTGCGGCGGGTCATGTGGAACCGCATGACACCTTCGGGAAGGCTGACCGGATGATAGCCGCCGCCGGCATGCCGCACCTCGAGCGTGCTGCCTTCGGCGCGGTAGAAGGCACCACCCTCGGCCAGCACGGCCGGCGTCTCGACACCGGCTTCGGCGAAAAGTTCCACCATGCGGTCGTGGCCGATGGCATCGATCATCTCGAACGGGCCGCGTTGCCAGTTGAAGCCCAGCTTCATGGCGTCGTCGATATCCTGCGGCGAGGATGTGACTTCTGGTACCAGGCTGGCGGCATAGGCCAGAACGCGCGCCAGCACACGGCGGCAGAAACCTGCGCAGTCATCATTGCCGGCGATGATTTCAAGAAGTGGTTCGCCCCGTGTGGCAGCTGCCTCGGCGGCGCGGACGGCGGCATCGGGAAGCGCCTTGTCACGGGCACGCGGCGTTTTCAACGCTTCGCCGGCGCCGCTCAGCGGACGTGCCAGTTCGGACCCGTTATCGCCAGTCATGTAGAAGCCGCCAAGGCCTTTGTCGCCGGTATAGCCGTCGGCAATCATGGCGCTGATCATCTCGTTCTCGCCGCCGATGGCGTGGAAGGCGTCACCTTCGGGAAGGATGCTGCGAAGCGAAGCGACGACATCGACCATCAGATCGATCCCGATCAGGTCATAGAGGCCGAAAACGCCAGTCTTCGGAATGCCCATGGGGCGGCCCATCAGCGCATCGGCCTGCTCGACGGTCAGGTTGTTGCGCATGGCTTCGTCGATTCCAGCCTGCAGCGCGAACACGCCGACCCGGTTGCCAAGGAAGCCAGGCGTATCGGCGCAGCGCACCACGCCTTTGCCAAGGATGCGGTCGTTGAAATCGGCCAGCCTGTCAATCACCGCCTGGTCGGTATCGGTGCCGCGGACAAGCTCCAGCAGGCGCATATAGCGTACCGGATTGAAATAATGGGTGATGGCGAACCGCTTGCGGAAAGCGGTCGGCATATCCTCGACCAGAAGGCTGATCGGAATGGTAGAGGTGTTGGAGCTGACGATGCAGTCCGGCCCGATGGTGGCGTCAAGCCGCGCATAGAGGTCCTTCTTGATGTCGAGCCTCTCGACAACCGCCTCGATGATCCAGTCGCAATCGGCAAGCTTGCCAAAATCATCATTGATCGTGCCGGTGACAATGCGGCTTGCATTGCGCTTGTGCATCAGCTGCGGCGGGTCCGAGGCCATCAGCCGGTCGATCGCCATTTCGGCTGGCGATTTGTCAGCACCCTCGCGCGCCGACAGGTCGAGAAGCATCACTTCATGTCCGGCATTGGCGATCTGTGCGGCGATGCCGCTTCCCATTGTGCCGGCGCCGATCACGGCAATCTTGCTGAATCCGTCTGTAGACATGTTCTACCTCTGTTGTCTGGCTGGTTCCGCGCCTAGCGTGACAGGAACGCGGCCATGGCGTCATTGACCTCGATGGGGAACTCCGCCGGCAGGAAGTGGCCAGCGCGCTCGAATACATGGCATTCTGCGCCATTGATCGCCTCGGCCATCTTGCGCCCAAACTTCACCGGCGTCATCTTGTCCTTGCTGGCCAGAAGACACAGGCTGGGCTGGGTTAGCGATGCAGCAGCATCCTTGCCGCCGCCATAGCTGTTGCAGGCGACAAGGTCGGCATGAAGCGCGGTGCCATCATTCTGCGCCATCACGCGCCGCCCATATCCCAGGAAGGCATGCCCGGGCTGGCTATTGTCGAACTTGTGCGCACCCGGGCCATGGCCCCAGCTTGTCATCATCCGATAAGCCTTTTCCGGCGCTGACTGAGACATCTCGATCAGCGCGTCATTCACCGGAATGGCCATCGCGCCGGCAATCAGTGTCAGCGCGGCGACACGTTCGGGATAACGGCTTGCGGTCTCCAGCGCGACCAGAACGCCCTGTGAATGGCCGACCAGCGTTGCCTGTGCCACGCCAAGACTGTCCAGCAGGCCGTCGATCCAGTCGGCCATGTCGCCGATGCTGGTCAGCGGCGCACCGCCCGACAGGCCGTGGCCCGGCAGGTCCGGTGCCAGAACGGCAAAGCCGCGATGCGCGAAATAGCGGGTCTGCAGCACCCAGGTCAGATGGCTCTGGCCGCTCCCATGGATGAAAACCAGCACAGGTTTGGCCGGATCGAAATCAAGCCCGCCAGTTGCGATATGGATGCTTGCACCATCGAGTTCGTGTTTCATGCCAGCCTCCGGCGCGTTCTATTCCGCGGCCTTTGCGGCGACACGTGCCGCGGCCCGGAAGCCGATCTCGAAATCGGCAGTGATGTCGGTGATATCCTCAAGCCCGACCGACAGGCGGATCATGTCGTCGGACAGGCCGCCCTCGACCATGGCTTCGGCCGAGATGTGCGAATGGGTGGTGCTCGCAGGATGGATCACAAGCGTCTTCGCGTCGCCGACATTCGCCAGATGCGATGACAGCTCGACGGCCTCGATAAAGGCCTTGCCGGCGTCGCGGCCACCCTTCAGCCCGAAGACGATGATCGAGCCTGCCCCCTTTGGCAGCATCTGTTTCACCAGCTCATGGCTAGGGTGTTCGGGAAGTGTCGGGTGTTTCACCCAGGCGACCGCGTCATGACCGCTCAGGAATTCCAGCATGGCGGCGGTGTTGTCCATATGCTTCTGCATACGCAGTGGCAGCGTCTCGATGCCCTGCAGAATATGAAAGGCGTTCGTCGGCGACATGGACGGGCCGAAATTATACATGCCCTCGGCGCGGAACTTGGCGGTAAAGGCGGCTGGGCCGAATTCCTCATGGAAGTTGATCTCGTTCATCGCATAGTGCGGTCCGGCGATGGTCGGAAAGCGGTCATCCTTGCCCCAGTCGAAATTGCCGCCATCAACAACAGCACCGCCAATGGCGATACCGTGCCCCCCCATCCATTTCGTTAGCGAATGGATGATGATGTTGGCGCCAAGCGTGATCGGCTTCAGCAGCCATGGCGTGTTGAAAGTGCAGTCCAGCATCAGCGGCACATGTGCCTTTTTGCCAATTTCCGCAACCGCGGCGACATCCATCACATCAAGACCCGGATTGCCGATCACCTCGCCAAAGATGATCTTGGTGTTCGGCTGGATCGCCGCCTCGATGGCTGCCAGATCATCCGGCGCGACAAAGGTGGTGGTGATGCCGAAACGCGGCAGGGTGTTTTCCAGAAGATTGATGTTGGCGCCATACATCCGCGATGAGGCAACGATATGATCGCCTGACGAGCAGATGGTCATCACCGCCGTGGTCAGCGCCGCCATTCCGGATGCCGTCGCGGTGGCCGCGACACCGTCGTCGAGCGCGGCGACCCGCTGTTCCAGGACAGCCACTGTGGGGTTCGAGATGCGGGTATAAAGGTGGCCACCAAGCTCCATATTATAGAGCGCTGCCGCATGTTTGCTGTCGCGAAAGACATAGGATGTCGTCTGATGGATCGGCACCGCGCGCGATCCGTGCTCTGCATCGGGTACATGGCCAGCATGCAGGCTCAGCGTATCGAATTTGTAGTCGTCGCTCATGGCTCGTCGCCTCCGGCTCGTCGGGATCGTCAGGTTGTGCCGGACGGGACGGTGGCTGTCAATTGCACGGCCGTCGCGGGCAATCCGATATGGCGCTATGGACCGACCGCTTCGGGTGCCGCTGCTGCAAAGGCGGGATGCGCCAGGCAGGCGTCCTCGATGGCGGCGAGGCGCGGCATGTCGGCAAGGTCCATGTTGCGTCGCCGCGCGTTATAGAGCTGCGGAACAAGCACACAATCTGCCATCCCCGGGGCGTCGCCGTGAAGGAACGGGCCGGTGCCCGGGTGCCCGGCCATTACCTCGACAGCGGCAAGGCCACGGGTCATGAAATGCACCATCCACGCATCCTTCGCGCTGTCGTCGCCGTCAAAGGCGGCAGCATGATGGTTGGTGACATTCAGGTTGCAGATCGGGTGAATATCCATTGCGATGGCATAGGCGATGGCGCGAAGGCGCGCCGCCTCGGCCGGATCGGCTGGAAGCAGGGCAGGATCCGGATATCTGGTCTCGAGATATTCGAGAATCGCCATCGACTGGGTCATCATCTGCCCGTCGATATCCAGCGCAGGCACATAGCCGATGGGGTTGCGCGCGCGATGGGTATCGGCACGGTGCTCGCCTGCCAGCAGATTCACCACCACCTGATCATAGGCAAGCCCCTTGAGGTTCAGTGCGATGCGCACCCGGTAACTTGCCGAGGAGCGCCAGTAATCATAGAGCGTGATATCGGCCATGGTCTCCTCACTTAATAAGCGGTCAGCGGTCAGCGGTCGAGCGCGGCGCGGGCGCGGGCAATGGCCTCGCGGATCACTTCCGGCTCGCCGATATGATTCATCAGGATCAGGATCAGCCCGGCATTGAGCTGTTCCGACTGCTCGCGATCCAGTCCGTCATGGGCGCCGAGCAGCTCGTTGAAGAGCCTGTCGCTCTCCGCTCCCAGATTGAAGTCTGTGTTCAGTGCCATGGCTGTCATCCTCACGCAGCAACACGCGCCGCACAGCGCGCCATTGCGGCGGCGATATCCTCGGCGCCGATACTTGTCCAGCGGGCCGTCACATGCTGATCCGGGCGAACGAGATAGACTGCGCTGCCGTAGCGCTCGGCCACCTTGCCTTCGGCATCTGCAAAGCCGCCGGCACCGATGCGGACAAGCCCGACACCTTCTGGGACAGCCGCGTCATCAAGTTCGGCATCACCGGTCACCAGGCAGGTGAAGCCGCCGCCAAGCTGGCGCATCAGCCAGGTGGGGCTGCCGTCCGGTGCTGTCAGCGGCGCATCCAGCGCCACCATGCCGATCTGCTGCGGCACGTCGAGGCCTGTATTATCGGCACTGTTCAGCGTGCTGTCCGCAAGGCGGCAGGGCACCGAGAGCCTGCCGGCATTGACCAGGCGGCGTGCAAAGGGCGTGTCCACGGCAAGGCTTAACGCGGCGTTGCGAAAGGCCATCTCGACCCCCGGTTCCGGCGACATGAAGCGCGATGTCCAGCTGGAATTGTTGATGTTCTCGTCGGCACCATGGCCCCGCTCGTCATTATAGCTTTCGATCAGCGATTCGTCGGATTCCCCGCGCACCACCCGAGCCAGCTTCCAGCACAGATTGTCCACATCATGCATGCCGCCATTGCCGCCGCGCGCGCCGAAGGGCGAGACCACATGCGCTGAATCTCCGACAAAGATCACCCGGTCATGGACGAATCTGTCGATGCGACGGCAGTTGAAGGAATAGACGCTGACCCAGTCCAGTTTGAAGGGTCGCCCACCGACCACCTTTTCGATCCGCGGGATCACCACCTCTGGCTGCTTCTCGACCTCGGGGTCGGCGTCAGGACCGAGCTGCAGGTCGATGCGGTAGATATTGTCGGGCTGCTTGTGGAGAAGCGCCGACTGCCCGTGGTGGAATGTCGGGGTGAACCAGAACCAGCGTTCGGACGGGAAATCGGCTTCCATCTCGACGTCGGCGATGAGAAAGCGTTCCTCGAAATGCCGGCCTTCGAAATCAAGCCCGAACTGGCGGCGGATGCGACTGTTCGCCCCGTCACAGGCCAGCAGATAGTCACCGGTCAGGCGGTAGCTGCCGTCTGGCGTCTCTATTTCGGCATAGGCGCCTGTTTTGTCCTGGCCGACCGACAGGACGCGGTTCTTGAAACGCAGGTCGATCAGATCGGGGAAATCGGCGCAGCGCTCGACCAGATACTGCTCGACGTAATATTGCTGCAGGTTGATGAAGGCTGGAAAGCGGTGTCCGTCCTCCGGCAGAAGGTCGAAATTATAAACCTCTTCATCACCACGATAGACTCGCCCGAGCTTCCATGTGACACCCTTGGCGAGCATCCGCTCGCCGATGCCCAGCCGGTCGAAAATCTCCAGGCTGCGCTTGGCCCAGCAGATGGCGCGGCTGCCTACCGACACGACATTGTTGTCATCGACGACGATGCTGGCGACACCATGCGTTGCCAGATCGATGGCCGCCGCCAGCCCGATAGGGCCGGCGCCGACAATAATCACCGGCGCTGATGCGGTGTTCCCGCCCGACAATTCAGGCGGCGTCACATAGTCAAAGGGCTC
>JAKMFG010000121.1 GCA_022425565.1 Alphaproteobacteria bacterium | reverse complement strand
ATCAAGCTGCTCTGCCATGAAATCAACCGGCGCATCGGCCATTTTCCAGGCCGCATCGCCGTTCGTCTTGCGCTCAAAGCGGGTCGTCAGCCTACCGACCACAGCGCGCTTCGCCTTGTCGTCATGCTGGAAGGAAATCCGTCCATGGACATGCACCACCCGGTAGTTCCAGGTCGGCACCACCTTGTGATGCGCGGCCTTGCCGGGATACCAGTTCGGCGAGATATAGCTGTCCTCGCCGCCGAATATGGCCAGCACCTCATGCCCGTCCGGCACCAGCCGGTGGAGCTCGTTGGCAATGGCGATATGACCGACAAGCAGGCCGTCACCATCGCGCAGCAACGGAATAGGTTTGCGACAAGCCCCCTGTTGGTCGCAACAACCAGCGCGGCCAGCGGACGGGCATCGATCAACGCCGCTATTTCGGCGCGGTCGGTCTCGTTAAAATGCGAAGGCAGATACATCACTTGTCATCCGGTGTCGGAGAAATTTGCTTCTCGAAATATACACGGTGAAAACCGTTTACCTTCGCACGGCCGGTCTCGACAAATCCGGCACGGCGATACCAGGCGATATTGGCGGTCATTTTAACATTGGTGTACAGCCGGTACTGGTCTGTGCGCACGCGAAACCAGTCCTCGGCAGCGGTGACAAGGTTGCCGCCAATCCCCTGCCCCTGCGCATCCGGATCGACCGCAATGTTTTCCAGCCAGAATCCATCCGGCTGGTCCAGCATCACGGCATAGCCGCGCACCATCCCGCTGCTGTCCACGGCAACAAGCACCGCGTCATCTGCCAGATGCGCGCCATAATCGGCAAGCATCGGGCCCGGCTTTTGCCCCATAGCAGCCACATAAACGCCGTAAGCGGCGTCTGAGATAGCCTGTATCGCTGCAAGGTCAGACGGTGCGGCTGGGCGGATTGTGATGGTCATCTAAGAGGTCCGTCTCTTCACCAGAACTGGCCTGCGCATCATAACAACTGTTTGAACCATTGGGTGTCTTTTCGTCAGACTCACGCGCTTGTGCATCGACTGGCAAAGGTTGAAGCAACATCATTGGATAGCACCTTGGGAGGGGTTGCCCGATCATGACATCACTCTATCAATCCATGTCTCTCTGGTTCCAGACGCCGGTCTTCTGGATGCTGATCGCCACGCTGTTTCTTGGCCTGGAACTGATCAACAGGCGCATGGTCCTGTTCCTTCCCGTCGCCGTCGCCAGCCTCATGGTCGCCGGACTGTTGCAACCGCTTACAGCTGACTGGCCGCAATGGACCTTCGTGCCGAAGAGCTGGCTTGGCATTGTGGCACTGTGGCTTCTTCTGTCGCTGCTCGGCTCGACAGCCTGCACGATGCTGCGCCGTCGCCGCAGCAGGAGACACGCCCGACGCAAGCGCCTCACCCGCGCCGGAACCTAGCTGGTCGAATTTTCAAAGATTCACGCAAAAAAAAGCAGGGCCGAAGCCCTGCTTTTGAATTTGAGCAGATGGCTTTCGCCACCATGACATCTAGCGCTTCGAGAACTGGAAGCTCCGGCGGGCCTTGGCCTTGCCGTACTTCTTACGCTCGACCACACGCGGGTCGCGGGTCAGGAAGCCGCCGGCCTTCAGCGCAGGCCGCAGGCCCGGCTCGAACAGCGTCAGCGCACGGCTGATGCCGTGGCGAACAGCGCCGGCCTGACCGGACAGGCCACCACCCTTGACGGTGGCGATGACGTCGAACTCGCCGACACGCTCGGCGGTCTCGAACGGCTGTGCCAGGATCATCTGCAGAACCGGACGGGCAAAATATTCGGCCACATCCTTGCCGTTGATCTTCATCTGGCCAGTGCCGCGCTTCACCCAGACACGGGCAGCGGCGTCCTTGCGGCGGCCGGTTGCATAGGACCGGCCCAGATTGTCGATCTTCGGCTCGGCCGGAGCAGCGGCAGCTACAGCCTCGGGTGCGTTGTCTTCCGCCAGCGCGCCGAGAGCGGCCATGCCTGCGGGAGCTTCGGTGGTTTCAACCTTGGTTTCGTCAGACATTGCTACCTCTTGTTCTTCGGGTTCATGCCGGCGACGTCGAGCGCGGTAGGCTGCTGCGCCTCATGCGGATGGTCGGGACCGGCATAGACATGCAGGTTGCGCATGGCGTTGCGGCCAAGCGGGCCACGCGGGATCATGCGCTCGACAGCTTTCTCGACCACCCGAGCCGGGAAACGGCCATCGAGGATCTTGTCAGCGGTGCGCGACTTGATGCCGCCCGGATAACCGGTGTGCCAGTAATAAGTTTTCTGGTTGCGCTTGTTGCCGGTCAGTTTCACCTTCTCGGCATTGACCACGATGATGTGATCTCCGCAATCCATGTTCGGGGTATAGGTCGGCTTGTGCTTGCCGCGCACGCGCAAGGCGATGAGCGAGGCAAGACGGCCGAGAACGACATCCGCCGCGTCGACAACGAACCACTTCTTTTCGATGTCCTTCGGCGTTGCCACATAGGTTCTTGGCAAGGGCATGTTGGTCTCCAATAATGCCGCCGGGTACCGTCTGGTGATCAGCGATGCTTCGGTGGCTGCCGTTGATGGCATGCTGGCGCATACCGGTAACTGGCGCGGTTTATAGGACGTGCCGGCATGCCGGTCAAACGCTTTCTTTTTCCAAATTTATTATTTTATGAATTTTTACAATTAGATAGATATACGGTGTTATTTTACCGTATCATTTTAGCTCGTTTTGATGGGCAACCGCGCAAGTTCTGCGGTTTGCGCCAGTCCCCGTACATGCTAAACCCGACGCCTCATTAACGGACGACCGGCGCGATGTTCATCCTGATCGACAATTACGACAGCTTCACCTGGAACCTGTGGCACTTTCTTTCAGACCTTGGTGCCGAAGTCGAGATCATGCGCAATGACGCGGCGACGCCGGACGAGGTTCTGGCGCGCGCGCCCCAGGGGCTGGTGCTGTCACCCGGCCCGGGAACGCCTCAGGATGCCGGCATCACCATGGAGCTGATCCGTGCCGCCGCCAGCAAAACACCCGTTCTTGGCGTCTGTCTCGGGCATCAGGCACTTGCCGCCGCCTTTGGTGGCACGCTTCGCCGTGTCGATCCGCCTGTCCATGGCAAGCTGTCGCGCGTCAAGCGCACCTATGCGAACGCCGTCAAGAGCGACCTGTTTGCCGACTGCCCGACCGATTTTCCGGTGACGCGCTATCATTCGCTGGTGGTCGAGGAAGACAGCCTTCCGGACGAGTTGACCGTCACCGCGCGTACCGAGGCAGGCGCGATTATGGGGCTAAGCCACCGTGACCATGAATTGCACGGCGTTCAGTTTCATCCCGAATCCATCGCCTCGGTCGCGGGGTATCGCATTCTGGCGAATTTTCTGCGGGTCTGCGGCATGACCGTACCGTCCGGCGAGGATATGGCGGCACTGGAATCCCAGGTGCTGCGCCTCGACGAGCGCTTCCCGGGACAGATGCATCCCTAGGCACCCTGTTTTTTCAAATGAAACACGCACAAAAAAGGACCGCGGGGGGAGGTTGAATCCCGCGGCCCACACCCCTTTCGGGGATTGCCCATGCCCCTTTCGGGGATTGCTAATGCCCCTTTCGGGGTTTTGGGTTGTGGCGATGCGTCCCTATTCGGCTGCCGCGCTCAGCGTGCCGGCGGCGGCATCGAGCGCCTGCGACAGGTCGGCGATGATGTCGTCTATATGCTCGATCCCCACCGATAGCCGCACATAACCATCGGTCACACCGGTATCGCGCTGCTCGTCGGCTGCCAGTTGCGAATGCGTGGTTGAGGCCGGGTGGATCGCCAACGAGCGCGCATCACCGATATTGGCGACATGGTAGAAGAGCTTGAGCGCATTGATGAAAGCCTGTCCGGCGGCGAACCCGTCCTTCAGCTCGAACCCGACGAGCCCGCCATAGCCACCCCGAAGATAGGTATGCGCACGGCGTGCGGCGTTGCCGGTTTGCAGGTGCGGATAATTGACACTGGCAACCGCCGGATGATTGGCGAGGAAGTCGGCCACCGCCGAGGCGTTCTTCACATGCTCCCTGATCCTGAGCGGTAGTGTCTCGAGCCCCTGTATGATCTGGAACGCATTCGTCGGGCTGAGCGCCCCGCCGAGATCGCGAAGAAGCGTCACACGTGCCTTCAGCGCAAAAGCGATCGGGCCAAGCGGGGCCGCCGCCTCAGTCCAGACCGCCCCATGATATGACGGATCCGGCTCGTTCAGTGCGGGCTGCTGTGCCGGGTGCGCCGCCCAGTCGAAATTGCCGCCATCGATGATCACCCCGCCAATCGAGGTGCCGTGTCCACCAATATATTTGGTCAGCGAATGCACGACGATGGCCGCACCATGGTCGAAGGGCCGTGCCAGGATCGGTGCCGCCGTATTGTCAACGATCAACGGTATCCCGAGCTCACGGCCGATTTCCGCAACCTCGGCGATGGGGAAGACCTCGAGTTTGGGGTTCGGCAGCGTCTC
>JAKMFG010000111.1 GCA_022425565.1 Alphaproteobacteria bacterium | reverse complement strand
GGATATCCCCGCATCGGCGACGGCGTAACAGGTGTGCGCTTCATAGAGGCGGCGGTCCAGTCAAACGCTGACGGCGGATGCTGGGTTCGCATCTAGGAGCCGCCGCACCCAGTGGTGCATTCAGGCAGCCAACAAAGCAGGAGGAGATCAGATGAAGACGTCGACAGCCACCGTTTCAATTGCCGGTGACCTTGGCGAGAAACTCGCCGCGATCGCCAAGGCCGGCTTTGACGGAATCGAGATTTTCGAACAGGACTTCATCAGCTTTGATCTGAACCCTGCAGATGTCCGCAGAATGGTGGCTGATCACGGGCTGGAAATCACCTTGTTCCAGCCGTTCCGTGACTTTGAAGGCCTGCCTGAAGGGCCATTGAGACAGCGTGCCTTTTCACGGGCGCGCCACAAATTCGACCTGATGTGCGAACTTGGCACTGACCTGATGCTGATCTGCTCGTCTGTGCATCCTGAAGGGCTTGGCGGGATCGACCGCTGTGCCGATGATTTCCGGGACCTTGGCGAGATCGCCAGTTCCTATGGGGTGCGGGTCGGGTATGAGGCGCTTGCCTGGGGGCGGTTCATCAATGACCACCGCGATGCCTGGGAAGTGGTGCGCCGTGCCGACCACGAAAATGTCGGCCTCATCCTGGACAGTTTCCATACGCTTGGTCGCAAGATTGACCCGGACAGTATCCGCACCATTCCCGCTGACAAGATCTTCTTTGTGCAACTGGCCGATGCGCCGGCCATCGACATGGATCTTCTTTACTGGTCGCGTCATTTCCGAAATATGCCAGGCGAGGGTGATCTCGATCTGCCGGCATTCATGGACGCACTTTATGCCACCGGATATGACGGGCCGTTGTCGCTGGAAATCTTCAATGACGAGTTTCGGCGCAGCGATGCCGAGATGGTGGCCCGCGACGGGCATCGATCACTGATCAACCTGATGGATGATCTTCGCCGCCGTTCCGACCGGCCCCTGCCGTCATTGCCTGTGTTGCCGGACCGCGTTGACGTGTCAGGCGTCCAGTATGTCGAACTGGCCTGCAAACCCAATGACATGAGCGGGATCGAATCACTGCTGACCAAAGTGGGCATGGCGAAGACTGGAACGCATAAATCAAAGCAGGTGACGCGGTTCCAGACAGGCGACGTGAATATCCTGGTGAATTCTGACGCGGATGGCAGATCATTTGGACTGGCAAGCGAGCATGGGGCGGTCGTCAGCGAAATCGCCTTTGCAACGCCCGATGCGGCAGCTGCGCTTGAGCGAGCGGTGGCGCTGGGGGCGGAACCTGTGAGCCTGCCGCATCACCCAGGCGAGCAGAAGATACCGACCGTCCGCGGCGTTGCAGAGAGCCTCATCCGGTTTCTGGACCCCACAATGGATATCTGGGCTTCGGACTTTGAAAAGCCTGTCAGCAGCACTGCTGAGATGAATGGTGTGCATCGTATCGATCACATCGCCCAGACCATGGGATATAATGAAATGCTAAGCTGGACACAGTTCTATACGAGCATTTTTTCCATGGCCAAATCCTCCATGGTCGATGTCATTGATCCGGAAGGCATCATCCGAAGTCAGGCGGTGACGGGCCACGATGGTGGTTTGCGCCTGACCCTGAATGGCAGTGAAGCGCAACGCACAAGCGCCCACAGATTTGTGGCCGACGGGGCCGGCGCAACGGTTCAGCATCTTGCGTTTGCAGTGAATGACGCGGTGGAAATGGCTGAGCATCTCCACCAGAACGGCTTTTCCATCCTGCCCCAGACCGAGAATTACTATGCGGATCTTGCCGCACGTTTCGACCTTCCGGACGTGTTCATAGCCAAGCTGAAATCCCTGCACATCCTCTATGACGAAGATGATTCAGGCGGCTTCCTGCATTTTTACAGCACGGTCTTTGGCAATGGACTGTTTTTTGAGTTTGTCGAACGGCGCGATGGATATGACGGTTTCGGCGCCCCCAATGCACCATTCCGTCTGGCGGCGCAACGGCGGATGACAGCCGCCGCCAGCCTCTAACACCACCTCGACCTTCGGCTTGCCCCAGCCGCGATCAAGCAATGTTTGCATTGCGGTGCCTCTCACTCGCTCGTCGTTGCTAGTGCGCATCAACTCGGCAAGCGTCTCGATCGCCTCTCTGGAGTGTGAACGCGCCAACTCTGCAACTTTTTGTTCATCTCGTGGGCGACCACCGGAATTGCCTGACTGCCCTTTTGGAAACTGACCGTTAGCGGCGCGTGCTTTTGTAAGACCCACCATAATCCAACCCCTTCTTCGTGATGCAATTTCTGCAC
>JAKMFG010000052.1 GCA_022425565.1 Alphaproteobacteria bacterium | reverse complement strand
ATCCTGCTGACGCTGGCGCCCGAGCATGTGACGGCCGAACAGCTGTCCAGGCTCGGCGAGGCAGGGATTATCCTGTTTGCCGGACACTCAAACGCCACTGCCGAGATTGTCGCCGCAGCTGCCGGGCAGGGGCTGGTCGGGGTGACCCATCTATTCAATGCCTGTTCCCAGATGCAGGCGCGGGAGCCCGGGGTGGTTGGCGCCGCGCTGGCTGATTCGCGCTTGTCGGCGGGGATCATTGCCGACGGCATCCATGTTCACGCAAACGCGTTGCGGGTAGCGAGCAGGATCATGGCCGGGCGCTTGTTTCTGGTGACGGACAGCATGCCGACCTTCGGCGGTCCATCGGACAGCTTCATGCTTGGCGGTCAGCAGATCAAACGTGTCGGCAACCGGTTGCAGTCCGAAGCAGGCACGCTCGCCGGTGCGCATCTTGGCATGAACGAGGCGGTTGCCAATATGGTGACGCTTGCCGATGTGCCGCTTGCCCACGCCCTGCATATGGCGAGCGGGGTGCCGGCGGCGGTGCTTGGGCTGGATCAGATCTATGGCAGCATTGCCGAGGGGTGCGCTGCCAGCCTGACATGCCTTGCCGGCGACCTCACGCCGGAAGCCGTCTATGTTCATGGGTGCCTGTCGGCGATCTGATAGCCGACAGGCGTCAGTAGACCAGGTGGAACTCGCCGGTGATCGCCATGCGCATGGCCTCGCGCAGTGACTCCAGATACCGGGGAAGGTCTTTGCGGATCACATTTGTATGGCTTGGCGCGAAGATACGGATGTCATAGGTCTCGTAGAATCTGTCGATGGCAGCGACGGTTTCTTCCGGATCGGCCCAGCGCAGCCATGAGAACACCACCCTGTTGGTGGTCGATACCTCCTGCTTGAACTGCTCGGCCGAATAACCGACTTCCTCCATTTCGTCCATGAAGCGGAAGCACTGGTGCTCGTTATGAACATTGAGCGCCCAGTCGACGGGGCATAGGAACCCCGATTTCCGCTCGTAGATCCACTGGGTCAGGGCATGGTCGAGGAAGAGCGGTTCGATGATCTCGATCTCGTGCTCGCCAAGATTGATCACATCGCCGAATTCGAGAAGGCGCGCATCGCCGAGCCCATGGACCTCGTAATGGTCATGGCCGCCGACGGTCAGGATTTCAACATCCGGATGGGCGCGCCTGATGGCAGCGGTATTTGCGGCATGCGGCAGCTCGGTGTGGCTGATCCACAGATAGTCCAGCTTGCGCCCGTCCAGAAGGTCCGCCAGAGCCTCCATCACCGTCTCGTGCTGCCACGGGCCGAGCGTGTCGATCAGGAAGGTCTTCTCGTCAAGGAACAGGTAGGAGCTGTAGATGATGTCGTTCGCAGTCGGGTCCAGCGCCGGATTGACCTTGGCGAATTCGGAAGCAAAACCGCCATTGTAATGTTCGGCACCTTTCCCGATGCAGTGGCAGATCCAGTAGATTTTCGGTGTGATCTTTCGCACGCCGACGCGGCTCGGTCCTTCGCCATAGACACGTTTGTTCATCTGCAAATCTCCAGTATGACGTCGGTGAAGCGCTGCCTGCATTGGCCAAGATTCCCCCGGATGGCGTTGCCATGGGTGGGGGCGATGACGCTGACATCGCGGTTCGAGAACACGCGGTCAAAATCTGCAACGACCTTTGTTCCCGATGACAGTTTGAGGAAACGAAATGCCGCCTCGTGATACCGGCGCAGCCAGTCGGCGGGAATGCCGTCGTCAAGCTGGTCGTCGAGATATGGATCAGCGCTTCTTGGGAAGAGATAACCAAAGGCATCGGCCGTAAACAGCGTGCCGGTCCGGGCGTCATACATCCAGTGCGTGCCCGGCTGGTCTTTCAATATGGCGTCGAGGAAGGTGATCCGCCGTCCCGCATAGACTTCGTCGGTGCCGGGATAACCGAAGCTGACACTTTCAGGCTTCACCCACCATGGCAGCTCGACATGGGGAAGGATGCCGCTCGACACGACAAACTCGATATCGGGCCATTCTCTGGCGATGGCGCTCATATTGCCGGTATGCGGAAGCTCTGTATGTGTGAGGAAGACAAAGGCGGGTTTCATCTCGCCGAGAAGTGCCTTCAGATCCGCCATAACAGGTGCCGTGTGAAGGTGCGAGCCTGCATCAAAGATCAGCGGGTGTCCGTCATTCAGCAGCACATAGACGCGCACCGCCTCGCACCAGCCGTCTGTGCCGTCGATGCTTTCGCCGATCTGGTACAAATCTCCGGAAACATGAATTGCCATCAGACGTTCTCCCCGGCGGCCGCAGGCATTTTTCCTGTATTCGTGGCCATTAGAACAACAAAAAAACAGCTTCGTAAAGTGCCAGACTGCCGTTCGTCTGCAGCGCGTTTCGCGACACGTCAAAATGGACTGGAATATGTCGAATTCAGGGGTATGGCGGAGAGAGTGCGTTATAAATATAAGTAAATCAAAGGTTTGATTTTAGTTTGTCACCGCAGAACGATCACATCGGAAGCAGTGTCCTTCACACATCTTCACCTTTTCAATAAAGTTTACCTCAACATCTTTCGATCATCTAAACTAACGTCAAACTGTGTTGGCTGAAGAGGTATAATGATGTTTCAGGAAGCGTCGGTTTGGGAGCTTCGACTTGGCAAAGTTGCATCAATCGTCTTCACCGGTTTGTTCTCATTCTTGGTGTTTAGTAATCTAGAAGATTTCGCAGAAGATGAGTGGTGGCATTTAGCGTTTGACTACAGCGCCTATACAGCCGGGTTTCTTTTCTATTCCTCAATATTTGTCTATTGGGTTTTCTTCAAGAATCCGAAGGCAGAAGCCAAATATTATCCGTTCGCACTGTTGATTTCGATCGTTCTGATCAATTATGCCCTGTTCGTTGATTTTCATTTGACGCACCCACCAG
>JAKMFG010000018.1 GCA_022425565.1 Alphaproteobacteria bacterium | reverse complement strand
TCACCGAACAGGGCCGCTGCCCCGGCGCCAAGGTTTACGCCCAGCGTGCCCATTTCATCCATCTCTTCTCCATCGCTGACCGAGGTCGAGAGCGCGGTGAAGACGGCATCCAGGATCTCGGCATCATTGGTGACCGACGACGTGCCTGTCGTCGCACTGGCAATGCTGGCGCCAAGATCGCTATTGGCGACGATCTGGTCCGGAATGCCGTCATCATCTGTGTCGATGGCAGGCACAACTTCGAGATTTTCAACGCCGAGGGCTTCTGCAATCTCGGTCTCCGCATCCTCGCCGGTACTTGCCTCGATGGCCTGAATGGCCTCGGGAGTGACAAGCACGGGTGTTTGAGGCGGCTGGTTCGGGGCGATGGTGGTGGCGAAGTTCGGGCGGGTCAGATCAACGCTTCCGAAATCATTCGTGACCGTGACCGCGCCAAGCGTTGCGCCAAAATTGTTTGGCCCTGGTCCAACAAGCACCACCTGGCTGCCGCCATCCTCGTCAACCAGGCCGGCAACCTGTGTGCCGCGGATGCTGAGGCTGGCAGAAGGCAGCTTGACCTTCATCGCCTTCGGGCTGGATTTGGCCAGCTTGCCGGATACAAAGCGAAAGGCGCCCTTGGTGATGTTGGTGGTCATGGATCCGGCCTGCGTGGCGGGATCATAGACAAATTCGTCAATGACCAGACGGGCGCCGCTGCCAAGTGTGAATACGGTCTCGTCGACGAGCATAATCTGCATGCGTCCGCCCGCGGCGACCTCGATCTCGTCGCCAAGAAAGATCTTCGTTCCAGATGTGACTTTGCCGATATCGGAGTCGCCCTGGACCGCCGACACGCGTATCACATCGCCGCGCAAAGCAGCGGCTACGCCAATGAATTCTGCGGCAGAGACGGCTGTTATCGATCCCGAAAGGACAAGCCCGAAAAACAGAGAGATGAAACGCATGGCACAACTCGGACAAACCAAACTAGCGCGCAATGTTGCATAGTTAATTTTAGCAGTCACTAATTGATTGAACCGTCAATTAGTATCAGTCAGCGATGGTCAGAAGCGGCTGAAAATGGTTTCCCGGCCGGGTTGCGGGTGTCTCGGGATCATCAGCGCAAGCAGCAGTGATGCGGCGGCAAGAATGGCCGCCAGAACGAAGACAGACGCCTGCGATGTAATCCAAAGATAGCCTAGCGCTGCGGGCAGTACGACAGCGGCGATATGGTTGATGGTAAAGGCAACCGCAGCGGTCGGCGCGATATCGGCTGGATCGGCAATTTTCTGAAAATAGGTCTTCTGGGCAAAGGCCAGCGCGAAGAACAGATGGTCGATAACGTACAGCGCCGCTGCGAGGGCCGCGCCCCACCCGAACCAGTAGATGCCGCCATAGGCGACAAACACAAGGATCAGCCCCGCATATTCAATGGCGAGCGACCATTTCTCGCCGATTCGGTTGATCATCCATCCCATCATTGGAGCGAACAGGATATTGGCGGCATAATTGATCAGGAAAAGAAATGTGAGTTCGTGGACGGCGAAGCCGAAATGCTCGACCATCATGAAGGCTGCAAACACCATGAAGATCTGCCGCCGCGCCCCGGACATGAATTGCAGTGCGTAATACAGCCAGTAACGCCGCCGCAGGACCAGCCTGTTGTGCTGGCGAGTTTTCATCGGAAACACCGGATAGACGATCGAGCAGTAAATGGCGATGGCGACGGTGATCCCGCCACCCGCCATATAGACCGCGTGATAGCCGAACCCGCCCCATTTGAAGACAATGGCGATCAACCCGTAGGCGACAAGCGAAGCGGCCGATCCGGCAGCGACAAGCCATCCTATAATCTGTGGTGCACGCTTTTTGTCGAGCCATTGCAATTGCAGCGACTGATTTACCGTCTCGTAATAATGGAAGCCGAAGGAGCCGATCAGGGTGGTGATCAGCAATCCGGCGAAGCTCGGGAACATTGCGGTGACCGCGACTGCCGCACCGAGCATGACAAGAGACAGAAGGGCCAGTGTCTGCTCGCGCATGACAATCAGGACAAAGATCACGCCGACAGCAAAAAATCCGGGAATTTCGCGTACGGTCTGGAGCCAGCCAATCTCGACGCCGGAAAAATTTGCCACCTCGACGGTGAAATTGTTCAGCAAGGCAAGCCAGGTCGAGAACCCGATCGGCATGGCAAAGGCCAGCAGAAACAGGAGCCCGACTGGTGTGCGGCGTAGGGCATAGGCTTCACGCAATGTAGCGGCGAGAGCGGTCATTGGTTGGCAATCCGGAAACAGTCGATCGGCGCTACCTTATACATCTTCCGGCACGACGCCAAATCGGCTCCCCTGTCTCCACCTTGTCTCTCCCGACAAACCGGATTTTGGTTCTTTCAGGCGCAAAGGGTTGTATC
>JAKMFG010000016.1 GCA_022425565.1 Alphaproteobacteria bacterium | reverse complement strand
GCGATCTGGTTCGGGCTACGGGTCATGTTCGTCGAGCTGAGCGATGTGACGCTGCCGGGCACGGGCGGAATTTCCGTGTCCCTGCCAGTTCTGTCGAGCTTTGATCCGCTGGCAAGCGTCATCATGGCCGGCGCGCTGCTAGCGATCACCAGGTTTGGTGTTGGCATGATCAGGGTGCTGGCGGTGAGTGCCGCCACCGGACTCGCGCTTGGCTCCGTTGGGCTCGTCTAGCGGACTTCATTCAGCTGCGATCAGTAATTGATCTCGATCTCAATGCGGCGGTTGGTGGCACGGCCACGCGCGGTCTCATTGCTTTCGACTGGCTGAGACTCACCATAGCTGATGGCCTGCAGCCGACCTGCCGGAACCTTTCCGGTACCTTCAAGCGCCTGTACGACGCTGGAGGCACGGGCAGCCGCTAGATCCCAGTTGTCGCGATATTGCGAACCAAAGATCAGCGGTACGTCGTCGGTATGTCCGGAGACGGTGATCTCGCCGCTGCCGCTTTCGCTGGCGCCGGCAATCTGTTCCATGATGGTGCGCGCAGCATCTGTCAGCTCGGCAGAACCGGACGGAAACGCCCCACCGGCACCGACGGTAATGATGACCTTGTCTTCCTGACGGTCGACGGCAACAAGTCCCTGACCGATTTCCTGTCGCAGGGCGACCTTAAGTTCATCCTCGGCGATTTCCGCCTTTTCGTTGGATTGCTGCTGCTGTTCCTGCGCTGCATCTTCCTCGGCGGATTTCTGGCCGTTGTTCTGGATTGCGGATTCGGCAGCGGCGGCAAGCTGCGCCAGCTTCTGCTCAAGGCCGCCAAACAGGATTTCCTGATCGGCCTTGCCGGCGGCTTCCTTCGCCTGCTCGATGGCCTCGAGTGTTTCCTGAAGAAGGTTTGGAAGTTCCTCGTCCTTGGCTTCGGTCGGGGTGAAGTTCACAACGACATTCTCGCCAAGCACCTCGACTTCGATATCACCGCGGGCAATGGCATTTTCCAGCGCCTTGACCACATCTTCGGCAGCGTCACTCTCGCCGCCGTCCTGGTCCTTCTCACGCTGTTTGACGTCAAGATCGGGTTTGGTGATGTCGGTCGTCTGTTGCGTCATGTCCTGGGTGACTGACGGTGAAGGTGAAGGGCTGAAATTCAGCGACAGGACCGTCGTACCCTTGGGCTGTTCGACAATCGGGATGATCCGCTGCACGCCGAAGGCGTTCTTCAGCGAGCCCGAGATCTGCTTGAACTTTGGAACGTTAAATTCTGCGAATGACAGGATCAGAACGAAGAAGGCCATCAGCAGCGTCGCCATGTCGGCAAATGTCGCCATCCAGGCAGGGGCACCCACAGGAGGACACTTTGGGCACTCCTCTTCTTCCTGCTCCTCGACGTTCTCTTCGGCTGCTTCGTTCATCTCGATCTCCTCCTGGTTACCACTGTGCCGGAGTCTGGCTGGTGGCGCGCCCTATCAGGCGGCTGCCAGCTTCTCCTGCAGCTTCGGCGGAAGGTTGGAGAGAAGTTGATCCTGAATATTGCGCGGCGACTCACCGCGGGCGATATTGCGAAGGCCTTCGACAACCATCTCGCGATAGTTGGACTCGTAGAAGGTATAGCCTTCAAGCTTGGTCACCATCGGCGCGAACATGATGTTCGCGATAAAGGCACCGTAAAGTGTCGTCAGAAGCGCCACCGCCATTGCGGGTCCGATGGCTTTCGGGTCGGCCATGTTGCCAAGCATGAGGACGAGTCCGACCAGCGTGCCGATCATGCCCATTGCAGGTGCAAGGTCTACCCAAGCCTTGATCACGCCCTGGTTCGCCTCGTGGCGGGCCTTCATCGACTTGATTTCCTGCTTCAGCTGCATGGTCAGCTTCGCCTCGTCGGCGCCGTCGACCAGCATCTGCAGACCTTTTTCAAAAAACTTGTCGGGGACTTCCTGACCCTCGAGAGCCATCATGCCGTCCTTGCGGGCGATGCCGGCAAGCTCGACCATGCGCTCGATCATCACGTCCTGTTTTTTCACCGGTGGCAGAAAAGCTTTTGCCATGACGCCGAAGCTGCCAAGGAAAACCGGAAGTGGTGCGGTGTACATGACGGCAAAGAACGTGCCGCCAAACACGATCAGGATTGAGGCCGTGTCGATGAACGGGCCAACGCCTCCACCGGAGATCATTGCTCCGACAATCATCCCGACAGCTCCAAGGAAGCCAATAAGTGACGCGAGATCCATGATGTAAATGTCCCGTTGTTAACGCTTCAGCACGAAGGGTTAGCAATTTCCGTACCAAAGACAATGTAGG
>JAKMFG010000320.1 GCA_022425565.1 Alphaproteobacteria bacterium | reverse complement strand
GGCGAGCCGAAATACAGGTCAAAACACATCGGGATCAGCATGGCCGCGCCGAGAATGGTCGTCAGCAGGCCAAGGATGTTCAGCACCGGGGACAGGGTCATGAAAGGGACACCCGCTCTTGATTGCGTTGCCGGATCATAGCGGATCGGCCGCAAAGGTCACAGGAAATTAGTGAGGCAGGCACAAGCGCCGTGGCGCGCGGCGGATCAGCCCATCCGCGCCTGGTTCAGAAACCGTGCCTGCAAGTCGCTGTCGGTCTGGAACAAGCCGGTGAAACGTGTCGTCACCATCGAGACATCGGGCTTGCGAACACCGCGGGTCGTCATGCACTGGTGTTGCGCATCGATGAGGATGGCGACACCGCGCGGTTGCAGCGCGTCCTGAATGCAGTCGGCCACTTGTGCGGTCAGCGTCTCCTGCGTCTGCAGGCGCTTTGAGAAACTGTCGAGAACACGGGCCAGCTTCGAGATGCCGACAACGCGCCGGTCGGGCATATAGGCGATATGCGCAACGCCCAGAATGGGCACCATATGATGCTCGCAATGGCTTTCCATGCGGATCGAGCGCAGCATCACCATGTCGTCATAGCCCTCGACTTCCTCAAAGGTGCTGGACAGCATGGCAGCGGGTTCTTCGTCATAGCCGGCGCAGAATTCTTCCCAGGCGCGAACCACGCGGCCCGGCGTGCCGACCAGCCCTTCGCGCGAGACATCCTCACCGATCCAGCGAAGGATGGTCTCGACGGCTGCTTCTGCCTCGTCACGTGTCGGGCGGATGCCGGTGTCTGCTTTGCTGGCAGGCTTGGCGCTGCCGTTGTCATAGGGTGTCATGACATTATCCCCTGAGAGATCCCCTGAAAGCGCGGTCGTCACATGCCGTTCGCCAGCACCGACCGATGTCTGCCTATATGGCGACAAAGCCCGGCCATGGCAATATCTTAGGTGTGTCTGCACCAGCAGCTAGTTGCAATTAAATTCTTTGCCGGAGCGGTGTCAGCGGATACCCTCAGGTCAACGCGGGTGTAGCTCAGTTGGTAGAGCACGAGCTTCCCAAGCTCGGGGTCGCGGGTTCGAACCCCGTCGCCCGCTCCAGATTTCCGGCAGGTTTTCCCGGATATGAAAAATCTGACCGGACATGAAACCAGATATGAAAAAGGCGGGGTTGCCCCCGCCTTTTCGATTTTCAGTGTCTGGCGCTGTGATCAGCAGGCGTCGACAGCGCGCTTGGCCATTTCGCGGACCAGATGCGCCCGGTAGTCTGGCGCGGCGTGGATATCGCCGATCAGGTCGCTGGAATCAACCGCAACGCCGTCCAGGGCCGAAGCGCTGAAATCACCGTCCAGAGCCGATTCCATGCCACCATGACGAAATACGCCGTCACTGCCGGCACCGGTCACTGCAACGCGTGCGCCACCGCCGCTTGCGGCAACGAACACGCCGACCATGGCATAGCGTGAGGCCGGATTGGGGAACTTCAGATAGGCGGCCTTCGCCACTTTCGGGAAGCTCACCGCCGTGACCATCTCGTCCTCATCCAGGGCTGTCTCGAACATGCCGGTGAAGAAATCATCGGCTGCGATGTCACGCTTGTTCGTATGGACGGTGCCGCCGAGACCGAGAACGGCCGCCGGATAGCATGCCGACGGATCGTTGTTGGCCACTGACCCGCCGATGGTGCCACGGTTGCGCACCTGGCGGTCGCCAATGCCGCCGGCCAGAGCCGCCAGCGCCGGGATCGCGCCCTGCACGACCGCCGATTCGGCCACATCGACATGCCGGGTCATGGCACCGATGCGGATGGCATCTCCGGTATCCTCGATGCCGGACAGGCCGCATCCGGCAAGGTCCACCACCGTTTCCGGGCTGGCAAGACGCTGCTTCATGGTCGGGATCAATGTCATGCCGCCGGCCAGAAGCTGGCCGCCTGAAGACATATGGCCGACAGCTTCGTCGGTGCTTGCCGCCTTTACATAGTTGGTCTGGTACATGGTCTGTCCCTCCTTATTCTGCGGCCTGGGCCTTGCCGGCCTCATTGATGGCACGCCATACCTTTTCCGGCGAAGCCGGCATCGACATGTCGGTGACACCAAGCGGTGACAATGCGTTGATAACAGCGTTGATCAGCGCCGGGGGCGAGGCAATCGCCCCGGCCTCGCCGCATCCCTTCACACCAAGATCGTTATGCGTACAGGCTGTTACGGTGTAATCCACCTTGAAGTCGGGAAGATCATCCGCGCGCGGCATGCAGTAATCCATGTAGGAAGCGGTGATCAGCTGCCCGTTTTCGTCATAGGCTGCGTTTTCCATGAGCGCCTGGCCGACGCCCTGGGCGATGCCGCCATGAACCTGTCCCTCGACGACCATCGGGTTGATCAGGTTGCCGAAATCGTCACAGCATGCCCAGTCGACAAGCCGCACGACGCCGGTGGCGGGATCGATTTCCACCTCGGCGATATGCGTTCCCGACGGGTAGGTGAAGTTCAGCGGGTCATAGAACGCTGTCTCCTCCAGCCCCGGCTCGAGCCTGTCATGCGGGTAGTTGTGTGGGACATAGGCCGCAAGGGCGATCTCGCCGAACCCTTTTTCGGTGTCGGTGCCGGCAACGGTGAACTTGCCGTCGGCAAAGACGACATCACTGTCTGCAGCCTCCATCAGGTGGGCGGCGATGATCCTGGCCTTGTCGATCACCTTGTCCACAGCCTTGGCGATGGCGGAACCGCCAACTGCCAGCGAGCGTGAACCATAGCTTCCCATGCCGAACGGCGTCTTGTCGGAATCGCCGTGGATGATCTGCACCTGGTCGATACCGACACCCAGCTTGTCAGCGACGATCTGGGCAAAGGTGGTGTCATGCCCCTGGCCGTGGCTGTGCGTTCCGGTCATCACATTGATGGTGCCGGTGGGATCGACCCGCACGGTGGCGGATTCATACAGACCGACACGCGCGCCGAGTGCACCAGCCACCGCAGACGGGGCGATGCCGCAGGCCTCGATATAGCTCGACAGGCCGATGCCGCGATATTTGCCACGTGTGGCAGCTTCGGCACGGCGGGCCTCGAAGCCCTTGTAGTCGATCATCTCCAGCGCCTTGTCCAGCGGTGCCTCATAGTCACCGATGTCATATTGCAGCGCCACCGGGGTCTGGTACGGGAAGGCATCCTTCGGGATGAAGTTCATCCGGCGGAACTCGGCCGGATCCATGCCGACCTGGCGTGCCGCCGCATCCATCACCCGCTCCAGCAGGTAGGTGGCCTCCGGCCGTCCGGCACCGCGATAGGCGTCAACTGGCGCAGTGGTCGTGGCCATGCCCTTCACATTGGTGTAGATC
>JAKMFG010000287.1 GCA_022425565.1 Alphaproteobacteria bacterium | reverse complement strand
GTGTCTGACTGCTTGAACCGTGCGCAAGCCATGGATGCGGGTATAAGCCCGCTGTCGCCAAGCATGCATGTTGTCGGTCAGGCGCGCACAGTCCGCTGTCAGGTTGGCGACAACAGCGCCATTCATGCCGCGATCAATCTGGTGGAGCCGGGTGATGTGCTGGTGGCTAGTGCCGGTGGTTTCCTCGGCACCGCTGTCTGGGGTGGCCTGATGACCGAAGCCGCACGGAAACGTGGGATTGCGGGTCTCGTCATCGATGGCGCTGTGCGTGACTTTACCGACATTGTCGAGGTTGGTTTTCCCTGTTTCGCGCGGGGCGTCACGCCTGCCGGACCGCACAAGAATTTTGGCGGTGAGATTGATGGGCCGATTGCCTGTGGCGGCATTGCCGTCAATCCGGGTGCTCTGGTCGTGGCCGATGCCGACGGCGTAACCATTGTGCCGCTGGCGCGCGTGGAAGACACGTTGACAGCCTATCGCGCGCTGAAGGAAAGGGAAGTGCGCACTCTGAAGGCCATAGACGAGGGCGGAACGCTGGCCGAAATCTATGGTGTTCCCGAAATTGTCCGCATGGAGCCGGATGGCGAATGAGCGCCGCACGCAGTCATATCCAGAGATATGCCAACCCGCCGGCGTTCTGAGACCGTCTTTCCTGCGTTGATTCTTGACAGATGATTGTGAGACGCCAACCGCACTTTGTCTTTCCGTTTGTTCATTTTTGCCAAGGGTGTAACTCTCAACCATGACCGTTTCGATGGATGACAGGCTGACAGGAAAACTCTCGCGGATTCGGTCCGGCGCCTACAAGCCGCGTGACTTCATCATCGCCGATGCGAAGGATGCCGAGATGGGTGGCGGCATCGGTGCGCTGGGCAAAAGAAGGCTTTCTGACGGAACCGAGCGGCCGGCCACATCGGCAGACTACAGGCAGGCCATGACAGAGATGATGGCGTCCGGCCTTGTGGACATCATGCTGACCTCAATGTCATCTGCTGAGGCGCTGGCTGAAAGTGATGCATTCAACGCATCGGATGTCACTCAGGCCATTCGCCTGAATGATGCGACGGACATCTGGGGGTTCAGGGGGGCGTCCTATCGGGATCTGCCGGCACTGCCGTTCAGGACGGCACGCCTTGACCATGCAAGGCGGCTGGCCGAGATCGGCCTATATGCGGTGACCTTTTATAATGACCGCGACCTCGATGTCGCGACATCAGAGGCCTATCGGCAGTTCCGGCAACAGGCTGAGGGGGTGGGCATGGCGCATTTCCTCGAAGTGTTCAATCCGGCTTTCCCGATCGATACCGGCAGCGCCGAACTTGGAAGTTTTGTGAATGACGCCATCGTGAGGTGCCTTGCCGGTGTGGCGAGGCCCGAGGCACCGCTGTTCCTGAAGATGCAGTTCAATGGCGCCCGCGCTATGGAAGAGCTTGCCGCCTACGACCCGGCGAACCTGATTGTCGGGGTTCTTGGCGGTGCCGCTGGCACGACACGCGACACCTTTGAACTGGTTGCACAGACCGAACGGTTCGGCGGTCGCGTGGCGCTTTTCGGGCGGAAAATCTATCTTGCCGAGGACGCGATTGAAATTGTCAGGCTGATGCGCGCCGTTGTCGAAGGCGGGATTGGCACGATCGACGCGGTGAAATCCTATCATGATACCCTCGCTTCACAGGGCATTGCGCCATCGCGGACGATAGAACAGGATCTCGAGGTCACCGATCCGGTCCTGAAGCCAGAGGCTGAATGATCGCCCCGGCGGACAGGCACGGCATCATCGCAGGCGGCACCTGGTGTGCCGACCACAACAAGCTGGTGGATCGCTGGCCGGGTGAAGAAGACCAGGTGCTTATACTCGGTGAAGAGGTTCGCGGCGGCGGTCCTGCCTGCAACCTTGCGATTGGCGTCAAACGTCTCGATCCGGACATACCCGTGGCCACCATTGGCCTGCTGGGAGATGATGCGGACGGCCATATCCTGAAATCACAGGCACAGAGGGAAGGGCTGGACTGTTCTGGCCTTGTGACGCTTGCGGGATGCCGAACAACCTTTACTGACGCCTTTACTTCGGAAGAAACGGGCAGGCGCACACATCTTTACTACCCCGGTACCAGTGGCCTGCTGACACCCGATCATTTCGATTTTGACGGCAGCAGGGCGCGCATCCTCCATCTTGGTCTTCCGGGCCTGCATGAGCAGATGGACAAGAAGTGGGGCTCAGATGCCAGCGGCTGGGTGACGGTTTTGAAGAAAGCACGCAAGGCTGGGATCAAAACCAACCTTGAGATGTGTTCGCTGCCGGCACAGCGCCTTGTTGAGGTGGTGACACCATGCCTTGGCCATCTTGATTGCCTCATCATTAATGATTTCGAGGTGGCTGCACTTGCACAGCGGCCGGTCCGGCACGGTGAGGACGTTGAGTTGCGGGATTGTCTTGCGAATGCGCAAGATGTGTTTGACCGCGGGTCGATGGAGCTTCTCGTGGTGCATTTTCCGCACGGTGCCATCGTGATGCAGCGAGGCGCGGAAACGCTGGTCACGCCGTCGGTGGCCATTCCAAAGGAAGCCATTGCCGGATCGAACGGCGCTGGAGATGCCTTTGCATCCGGTATCCTCTATGGGATTCATCAGGAGTGGGAATTGCGTGATGCGCTGCAGCTCGCGCATGCGTCAGCCGCTGCCTCAATGCGTCATATCGGGACGACCGACGGTATCGAACGGTGGCAGGATTGCCTTGCGCTTGCCAAAGGCCACGGGTCGCGTGCCGAACTGAAACTGGCAACCTGAGTGCGAGGCTGGCTGTGCGTGATGCAACAGCTTTGCTGCCGATAAATCTTTTGGATTTCCGCCGGTCTTGCCATAGCGTTAATCCTTGGGAGGAAGCCATGTCATCAATAGTCACCAGTGAACAGATCGATGAATTCCGGGAAGAGGGCGTCGCCGTCCTCAGGGGTGTGTTTTCCGACTGGGTCGATGTGCTTCGCAAAGGTGTCGACGCCAATATGGCGGACCCCGATCCGAATGCGCGCATCTATACGGGCAAGGATGGTGGCGGCCGCTTTTTTGTCGATTACTGCAACTGGGCCCGTATCCCCGAATATAAGAAGTTTATTTTCAACTCCAACGCTGCGGCCATCGGTGCGGAACTGATGGCGAGCAAGCAGGTTCAGTTGTTCCACGAACATGTTCTGGTCAAGGAGGCGGCGACCGGCGTGCCGACACCGTGGCACCAGGACGCGCCCTATTATTGCGTGGACAGCGCCAAGACCGTCAGCCTGTGGATTCCGCTTGATGATGTGCCGCGCGAGACGACGCCGGAGTTCATTTCCGGGTCGCACAAATGGGACAAATTCTACCGGCCCCAGCGGTTCGACGGTTCGGCCCTGAATGAACATGACGGGCTGGAGGATATCCCCGACATCAACGGGAACCGCGAGGATTACGACATTCTGGGATGGGCGGTCGGGCCCGGCGATGCGATTGCTTTCGATTACCGCACCATTCACGGGGCACCGGCGAATGCCAGCAAGAGCAACCAGCGGCGCGCCTTTTCGCTGCGTCTGGTCGGCGATGACACCCGTTTCGTGCGGCGTGAGGGGATCACGACATCACCCCCATTCCCCGGCGTTACGCTTGCGCATGGCGATGTTCTTGCCGGTGAGGAGTTTCCTGTCCTGTTAAGCTGACATATTCGTTCAACCTGAACAGAACAGGCAGGGTGTCATGTTCGCCGCACTCCTCTGGATGTTGGACGGTAGCTGTATTACCTATGATTAAGATCGTTGATTTAGGGAGCTCTTGATGCTGGTCGTTATTTCACCCGCCAAAAAGCTGGATATGAGTGTGGATGACCGTGCTCCGGTTACGGCGCCAGACTTCGCTGCTGATGCCAAGACGCTGGCAGGCGTCGCTCGTGACCTCAGCCATGATGACCTGCGGGCATTGATGTCGATCAGCCCGGCACTTGCAGAACTCAATGCCGAGCGGTTCGCCGCCTTTGGAACACAGCCGGTCAAGGCTGCGGCGCTGGCCTTTGCCGGCGATACCTATCAGGGGCTTGAGGCGCCGACGCTCGATGACGATGAATTGGCCTGGGCACAGAACCACCTGCGTATTCTGTCCGGTCTCTATGGCGTTCTGCGGCCAATGGATGCCATCGAACCATACCGGCTCGAGATGGGCAGCAGGCTGAAAACGGAGAGGGGCAAATCCCTTTACGAATATTGGGGCCCAAGACTGGCCGAGGCGCTGAACCTGCAGGCAGATGCTGTCGGATCGAAGGCGCTGGTGAATTGCGCCAGTCAGGAATATTTCGGCGCGGTCGACCGCAATGCGCTGGCCATGCCCGTAATCACGCCTGTCTTCAAGGAAATCAAGGACGGCAAGGCGCGGATTGTCAGCTTCTTCTCAAAGAAAGCGCGCGGGGCCATGGCTAGGCACATCGTTCAGAACCGCCTGACCGACCCGGCCGACCTGCAGGGCTTCACAGCCGGCGGGTATCGCTACGAGGCTGACGGGTCCGACAGCGCAACAATGCTGTTCACACGGGACTATCCCGAGGCATAAGCTGAGGCGTCCTACCGCCAAACCCGCCATGCTGCCGCAGAACTATTGGCCGCAGAACTAATGAAAGCAGACACATGTTGAAACGTCTTCTGATCACCGGGGCAGCTGGTGCGCTTGGCTCGCATTGCCGACAGAACCTTGGCCATCTTGCCGAGACCGTCCGCGTATCCGACATTGCCGACCTTGGTGCAGCGGCACCGCATGAAGAGGTTGTTCAGGCCGATCTGTCCGACCGCAATGCGGTTGCGGCGCTCGTTGAGGGATGCGACGGCATCGTACATTTCGGCGGCAAGGCGACCGAAGGCGAGTGGAGTGTTGTCAGGGACGCCAATATTGAAGGCATGTATAATCTCTACGAGTCGGCGCGCCAGTCAGGCTGCCGTCGGATTTTCTACGCCAGTTCGATCCATGCCGTCGGTTACCATTCGGTGACGGCCAATCTTGATGAGACGATCAGCATCCGGCCGGATACGCTGTATGGCGTTTCCAAGGCCTTTGGCGAGGCGCTGGCACGGTTCTATTTCGAAAAATTCGGCATTGAATCGGCATGTGTCAGGATTGCCTCCTGCCAGCCGCAGCCGCAGAACCACCGCATGCTTGCCACCTGGCTGAGCTATGATGATCTTGTCAGACTTGTCGAACGCGTGTTTGCCGTTCCGGTGCTTGGCTGCCCCATTCTGTTCGGCGTTTCGGCCAATGACAGGAGATGGGCGGATAACAGATCGGCTGATTTCCTTGGCTGGAAACCGCAGGACAATGCCGAAACGCATCTGGCAAGACTGGATGCGGAACAGGACAGTCCCGATCCGGAAGCGCCGGATTTTCATCACATTGGCGGGCCTTACGTCGATATGCCCGTGCTGACCGATACGGACAGCAAAGCCTGATCCGGTGTCCTGAGGCTAACGCCAGATGCGGTTGCCTTGTTGCGATCTGTTTGGATGCGGGCCAGGAATATTCTAAAAAATGCTATTGATATCAGCGCTCTGTTCAAT
>JAKMFG010000286.1 GCA_022425565.1 Alphaproteobacteria bacterium | reverse complement strand
CCCATGGACAAGCGCAACCTTATCGTCATGGTGAAATGCGAAATTGGCCGTACCTATGATGTGGCGGCGGAGATCGCCGACCTGCCCGAAGGGCCAATCGTCTATTCCACCTCTGGCGACTACGACCTGTTCACCATGTTCCGCCTCGAGAACAATGACGATATCGGGCATTATGTCTGCGAGATCATCCAGAAGATCAAAGGCGTGCGCGACACCAACACCATCGTCTGCTTCAACCCGTTCACCAAGGATCGGGGCATCTGAGGCGATGACGCCGTCTGTAACGACCACGCCCCCTTCATTTGAGCCTCACATGTCATTCGAGCCTCACTGGAAGGACGCCTTCATTCAACTGTTCGAGTTGTGCAGGGCACATGATGGCGAGGCGGTCACGATCCTGACAGAAAGCCAGTCGCGGCAGGTGAATGTGACGCTTGCCGCCGCCGCGCTGGCCGAGATGAAGGTTCCGGCAACGATCCTGAATGTGCCAAGCAAGCCGCCTGTTCCGGGCCTGCCGGTGATCCGGTCAACCGGCGCGTCGAACGCGCTGTCCGGTGAAGGCGATGCACTGGCGCAGTTGCAGAAAAGCGACCTCGTCATCGACCTGACGGTCGAGGGGTTGATGCATGCGCCTGAAACACCGGCCATCCTGAAGGCCGGGGCCCGCATCATGACGATTTCCAACGAACATCCCGAAATCCTTGCGCGCCTGCGGCCCGACCCGGCGATGAAGGATGTGGTTCGCGCCGCAGTTGCCGCCTGCCGCGAGGCCAAAAAAATGCGGGTGACCTCGCCATCAGGCACCGACCTGACCGTGGCGATGGGGGGCACAGTGACCGTCGGCGTCTGGGGCTGGACCGACCGGCCGGGCACCCTGGCGCACTGGCCCGGCGGGCTGGTCGTCAGTTTCCCGCGCGAGGCGAGCTGCAACGGCAGTCTCGTATTCGCGCCGGGTGACATCAACCTGACCTTCAAACGCTATTTCGAGACCGAGGTGCGCTGCTTCGTCGAGGAGGATTTCATAACCCGCATCGAGGGTACCGGGACCGATGCGCAGCTGATGCGGCGCTATCTCGAGGGGTTCGGCGACCGGCTCGCCTATGCCACAAGCCATGTCGGCTGGGGCCTCAACCCGGCCGCCCGTTACGAGGCGCTGACCATGTATGACAAGGCCGATCTGAACGGTACCGAACTTCGCGCGCTGGCCGGCAATTTCCTCTATTCCACCGGCGCCAATGAATTTGCCGGGCGCTTCACCGAGGGGCATTTCGACCTGCCGATGATGGGCTGTGACATCACGCTCGACGGCGCCGTGATGGTTCGCGACGGCACACCGGTGTAACCATGCCTGCCACGATCGACAAACTGACCGCTGCCGATATCGGCTTTCTGGTTGCCGGGTCGCCTTCCGGCCCGGGCGTGCCACCACTGGTCTGCCTTCACGGCATCGGCGGCGATGCGACCAGCTTCATGCCACAGCTTCAGGGCCTGTCCGGACGCCGCCGGATCCTCTCATGGAACATGCCGGGATATGGCCCCTCGGCGTCAATCACAGAGATGAGTTTTGCAAGCCTGTGCGACCGGTTATGCGCAGCGCTTGACGCGCTGGGAATCGACCAGGTCGTGATTGCTGGCCAGTCCATAGGCGGAATGATCGCCCAGGAGATGGCGATCCGCCACCCACACCGAATCGCCGGGTTGGTTCTGATCGCGACCGTGCCAGCCTTTGGCGGACGCGATGACAGCTTCCGTGATTCCTTCCTTGCAGCGCGGCTCGCCCCCCTCGACAGGGGCGTGAGCATGGCCGATCTGGCGGCCGAGGCGATTCCGGCAGTCATGGGGCCGGAGGCGGAAGAAACATCGGTCAGGGAGGCGGTTGCCGCCATGTCGTGCATCCCGCAGGCTGCCTATCGCCAGGTGCTGGAGACGCTTGTCACCTTCAACCGGCGCGAGGACCAGCATCGCATCACCTGCCCCTGCTGCCTGATCGCCGGTGCGCATGACGACAACAGCCCGGCACGGGTGATGGAGAAAATGGCAGAGCGGCTGGAGACTGCGACTTTCCAGATCGTTGAATCCGCCGGACATCTGGTGAATAGTGAAGCCGGAGATGAATGCAACGCGATCATCGGGAATTTTCTCGAGCAGTTGCGAGGGGAAACGGAGACGGTTTGACGATGGATGACGGTGCCAAGGTAACGCTCGACGGCAATCTGCCGGACCGGGCGATCTTCGATCCACAGGACTGGCAGCTCACGGATTTCGAAGCCGACCTGTGCGCCGAGACAAGGCGGCTGGCACAGTCGAAATTTGCGGCGCGCGCGTCGATCATCGACCGCGAGGCCCGCTTCCCGACGGAAAATTACGCTGATCTTCGCGAAGCTGGATTGCTGGGAATCTGTATTCCGGCCGAGCATGGCGGCCGTGGTGCCGATCTGCGCGCCTACATGTTGGCGGCTGCCGAGATCGGGCGCTACTGCGGGGCGACAG
>JAKMFG010000279.1 GCA_022425565.1 Alphaproteobacteria bacterium | reverse complement strand
CTCATTGCCAGCAGCCTGCCGGTGTGAGGATCAAGTGCGACGATGGCGCCTTCCACAGAGGGACGCTGCGAGAGTGCATAATCACCCGGCTGTGGCTCGAAGCCGTCGCGGATCAAGTCGGGTGTGGTTTCTGGCGGCTGCACCATGATGATGTCGCCGATGGCGAGCGCATCGCGAAGATCATTCAACGGTTGAGGCCGGACACCATCCTCGCCACGCGGCGGGTAGGCCCAGAAAGCCAGCTGGAAAGGAATTCTGCCACGCGCGCCATTCACATAGATCTGCGCCTGATCCTTGGTCACCTCGGTGACATAGGCAGCGTGATGATCCTCGAGCATGGTCGCCTGATGTTTCGCCAGAATGTCATCAAGGTCACCATTGCCAGCATGGCTTGTCAGCGCCCCACGCCATCCCTGACGACGATCAAGAGCCTCGAGGCCGCGTTGCAGCGCCATGCGCGCCGCATGCTGAAGTTCGGGGTCCAGCGTCGTGCGGACCGACAGTCCCCCGGCATAGAGCATGTCCTCGCCAAAGCGGGACACGACCTCGCGGCGCACTTCTTCGGCAAAATAGGGTGCCTCGGCGGAATCAAACCCACTTTGCCGGGCAATCTGCAACGGCATGGCACGGGCGCGGCGCACCTGATCCGTAGTGATGAACCCGTTCTGCTGCATCTCGCCAAGGACCCAGTTACGGCGGATGGTGGCGGCGCGGGTCTTGCGGATAGGGTGATAGTTTGCCGGCGCCTTGGGAAGGGCTGCCAGATAGGCCATTTCCTCAAGCGTCAGCTGGTCAAGCGACTTGTCGAAATAGTTCAGTGCCGCCGCCGCAACGCCGTAGCTGCCCATGCCGAGATAAATCTCGTTCAGATAGAGGGCAAGGATCTGATCCTTGGTGAAGGCCCTCTCCATGCGAAAGGACAGTATGGCTTCCTTGATCTTCCTGTCGATCGAGACCTCGTTGGTGAGCAGGAAGTTCTTCGTCACCTGTTGCGTGATGGTCGAGGCACCGATGGGGCGCCGTCCGGTGCCATAGTTCATTGCGTTCGTCACAACCGCGCGGAACAAGGCACGCGGATCAACTCCGAAATGCGAATAGAAGGCCTTATCCTCGGCCGACAGAAATGCCTGTATCAGCCGTGGCGGCATCGCCTCTACCGGCATGAAAACGCGTTTTTCGGTAGCGTGCTCGGCAATCAGCGCGCCGTTGCCGGCATGAATGCGCGTGGCGACCGGCGGCTCATACTTCGCCAGCTGGTGATAGTCCGGCAGATCCTTGCCATAGGCCCAGAACACCCAGAGGACCGCTGCGGTGGCGGCAACAAATCCCAGAAACAGAAGGCTGACCAGAACCGTGACCGCGCTGACAAGCCGCGCAAGAAAAGACCTCTTCCGCGGCTTTGATTGCACGTCGGTCAGTTCAAGAGGTTCGTCAAATTCGTCGTCACGGTCGGTGCCCGTCATGAAATTTCCGTCAGCGCTGTGGGCCGTATTCTACCAGATAAGAGACAATTGCCCGCGCCAACCGTTCAACCAGCTTGGTGCGGTACGCCGGGGTATTGAGATTGGCTTCGTCCTGACTGTTGGTTATGAACCCCATCTCGACAAGAACCGACGGCATGTCAGGAGCTTTTAACACGGCAAATCCGGCAAAACGATGGCCACGGCGGTCGCCCCCCGGCATATCGCGAATTTGCCGCAGGATGGCGTTCGCCAGATAGGTCGACTGGTTCATCGATTCCCGCTGGAACATGCGAAGCAGTTCACCGGCCGCGTCCGGGTCTTCGACCGCCAGGTCGGGCCCGCCAATGAGGTCTGCATCATTCTCCTTTTTCGCCAGAAGCGCCGCTTCCTTGTCAGATGCCGTGTCGGAAAGAGTGAAAACCGAGATACCGCGTGCCTTGGCGGATGGCGCAGCGTCGGCATGAAGCGAGATGAAAATGTCCGCCTCCTGATCACGTGCCAGTTGAATCCGCTGACGAAGTTTCAGATATCTGTCGTCGGACCGGGACAGGACCGGCCTGATGAGGCCTGTGCCGCGGAGTTGCTGGGCAAGCTCCAGCGATGCGGCAAGCGTGATCTTTTTTTCCAGCGTCTTTGACCGGCCGATGGCGCCGGGATCCTTGCCGCCATGCCCCGGATCGATAAACACTGTCCATTTGGCTTTCGCCGTCGAGGCGGCTTTCCGCTTTGCCGGCCTTTTCACCACAACCGGCGCCGGCTTGGCCTTTGGTTGCTGCGCCGCGGGTGTGGCGGCGGGCGCAGACGCTGCGCTCGCAGATGACGATCCCGCACCGGCATAATCGCGCAGCCCTTCTCTCGAAAGCGCCTTGCCTGCCAGTCTGAACGCTGTTGGGCCCCGATCGACCAGATCAAAGACAAGGCGATGCCCAGACCCGCCGACCGCAGGCAGGGTGAAACGGCGCGCCGGGGCTGCTGGTGCGTCCATCTCGATCACAATGCGGCCGGTCTGCGGGTCAGGCATCCCGAACCGGTAGGCGGTCGCCGGCGCACGAGACAGGCTGCCACTCTTTGCAATACCGTCCACCTGCCAGTCGGTAGCCGGCATGTCGATGACAAATCGGTAGGGGTCGGTCAGCAGGGTCAGTTTCGCATTCGCTGTATTGCTTGTCTCGATGACAACACGAAGCGCCTGGCTGCCGTCTATATCGACACCGCCGAGACGCAGGCCGGTAATGCTGTTTTCGGCAGCCTGCGCCTGCAGGCCTGCCAGCCACAGGATAGCAAACGCCACATGCGTGACGGCATGGAGACAGCGGCGGAACCAATTTTGGATCACAATCGGGAGTCCCCCTGGCGGATTGGTCTGCGCCGCGGTGAGTGATCGGGACGCGGCACCCCTTTATCGTTATTGGCATTTTGCGATTTGGGTGTATATAGTCAATATTAGCCGTGACATGGATGCCCCGAAAGCCGTCACCGTGCGCCCGCAGTAAGCGGCCCCGCGGTTCAGATCGACCAACGAGGCAAGGCGGACAGCCATCGGTAGCCACCGATACAGGCTGGGCTGCACCAGGTCGCTGCGACGAAGACGTATCCCTCGGGCGACTCCGGCTCGAGCAGCTATGCCAGACCTTTTAACTGTCCCGCGGCTGCCGGCTAGTGCCAGAGGCGCCTGAAAAACATTTTGAAACCTGACGCGATTATGATGATGACCAGCTCCCACACTCACAAACCGACACCGGCTATGACGCCGGCACGAGGTATTGTGGCACGCTGGATTCACTCGTCCGCGCCCAAACACCGGCCGCATCGCGGTCTTTTCGTGCAAACGGAAGACACCGCGCAATGCCTTGCCGAAAAGAGACCACATCATGACAAAACGACTATTGATCGATGCCCGCCAGAGCGAAGAAACGCGGGTTGTTCTTCTAAGCGGAACCCGCATTGAGGATTTTGATTACGAGACTGAAAACAGGAAGCAGCTTAAGGGCAATGTCTATCTCGCTCGCGTGACACGCGTCGAGCCGTCCCTGCAGGCGGCATTTGTCGAATATGGCGGCAACCGCCAGGGCTTCCTCGCCTTCAGCGAAATCCACCCCGACTACTACCGGATTCCTATCGAGGACCGTGAGGCGCTGATGGCTGCCGAGCGGGCCGACAATGATGCCGAAGACGGCGACGAGGACGGCGATGACGCGCCGGAGACCCTCGGCGGCGAGGATACCGATGACGAGGACATTCGCCCGAAGCGACAGAACCGCAAGTACAAAATCCAGGAAGTGGTCTCGCGCAAGCAGATCATGCTGGTGCAGGTCGTCAAGGAAGAGCGCGGTAACAAGGGCGCAGCGCTGACGACCTATCTGTCGCTAGCAGGCCGCTATTGCGTGCTGATGCCGAACTCGACCCGCCGTGGCGGTGTCAGCCGTAAGATCACGAATGCAGCTGACCGCAAGCGGTTGAAGACCATTGTCAGCGGCCTCGACGTACAGGACGGCACGGCGGTGATCGTTCGCACGGCCGGTGCCAAACGCACCAAGCCCGAGATTTCACGCGACTATACCTATCTGTCCAAGCTGTGGGACGACATCAGAACAAAAACGCTGGAATCACAGGCACCAAGCCTGATTCACGAGGAAGGCGACCTTGTTAAGCGGTCGATCCGCGACCTCTACACCAGTGAGGTTGACGAGGTTCTGGTCGAGGGCGAGGACGCCTACAAGGAAGCCCGCTCGCAGATGAAGATGCTGATCCCCAGCCATGTGAAGCGCGTGCAGAAATATGACGACACAGTGCCGATATTCCAGCGCTATCAAGTCGAACAGCAGATGGATACCATCCACAACCCGCAGGTCACTCTGAAGTCCGGCGGCTATCTGGTGATCAACCAGACAGAAGCGCTTGTCGCCATCGATGTGAACTCGGGCCGCTCCACCCGCGAGCGCAATATCGAGGAAACGGCGCTGAAGACCAATCTTGAGGCGGCAGACGAATTGGCGCGCCAGCTGCGTCTTCGCGACCTCTCCGGATTGATCGTCGTCGATTTCATCGACATGGACGAGAACCGTAACCAGCAGGCTGTCGAGCGCCGCATGAAAGATGCCATGCGCAATGACCGCGCCCGCATCCAGATTGGCTCGATCAGCCATTTCGGCCTTCTCGAGATGTCTCGCCAGCGGCTACGCCTCAGCTTCAATGAGTCGATCACATCTGTCTGCCCGCATTGCGAGGGCACAGGTCGCGTGCGTTCGGTCGAGACGGCGGCGCTGCAAATGCTGCGCGTTGTCGAGGACGAAGCAGCCAAAGGCAAAATGGACGAGCTGCGGATCAGCATGAACCGCGATGTCGCGCTCTATATCCTGAACCACAAGCGCGACACCGTCAGTGCGCTGGAAAAACGATTTGGTATGCACATCGTTATCCTGGCCGGCGACAATCTTATCGCCACCGAACATGAGGTGGAGCGCGTCGGCTGGCAGGGCAAGAAGCAGCGCAGGCAGGACAAGCCCGCCTCGCCTGAGCCCAAGGTCGCGGAAGAGGATTCAGACGACGAGACCTCAGACGTGGCTGAGGACGGGGCCGAAGAGACTGCCGAGGACGATGACGAGCAGCCGAAGCGTCGCAAGCGTGGCCGCCGTGGCGGACGCCGCCGGCGGCGCCGGGGTGGTGACAATGCCGAAGCAGGTGCAGACGCATCCGCCGATGGCGAAAATGAACGGCCAGCCAATGATGACGAGCCGGCAGACGCCGACGCAGCTGCCAATTCAGATGGTGATGCGGACAGCAATGCTGCCGAAACGTCAGCCAGTGACGCTGCCAGTGACGCTGCCGGGACTAAGCCGAAGCGGCGTCGCTCGCGTGGTCGTGGCAAAAGTGCCGAGAAGGTTGCCGTAGAGGTGGACGAGACAGCAGCAGGCGCGAAAGAGGCAGATGCTGACGCAGTTGCCGAAGCACCAGCTGATGACGCCACGGAAGAGGATGCCGCGGCCAAGCCGAAGCGCCGCACCCGCAAGAAGGCGTCCAAGCCGGAGCCGGAGGCGGCTGCCGCCGGTGATGCACCCACTGGCGATGAAGCAGCTGCCGAAGATGCGGCTTCTGCGGAATCCGGGGCCAAGCCAGCGGCAAAGAAAACCCGCAAAAAGGCTGCAAAATCTGCTGGTACAGCCAAGAAGAAAACGGCAAAGAAGGCCGCCAAGGCAAAGGCCGCACCAGCGGAAGATGCCAAGGCCCCTGCAGATGGTTCTGATGCAGCCAGTGCCGCCGGTGATGATGACAAGAGGGCGCCGATCAGCTCGGCACCTCAGGATGTCATTGAGG
>JAKMFG010000178.1 GCA_022425565.1 Alphaproteobacteria bacterium | reverse complement strand
CCGATGTCCGCCCCGGCTGCGACCGCTGGAGTGGCGATGACCGCTGCAAGCGCGCCAGCCTCGCCCGGGGCCAGCAGCCTCGAGCCGAACAGCCAGATGCGCAAGATCATTGCCCAGCGTCTGCAGGAATCAAAGGCCAACGCCCCGCATTTCTATCTGACGGTGGATTGCGAGATCGACACGCTTCTCGCGGCGCGCAAGGTGATGAACGAACAATCGCCGGATGATGTGAAGATTTCAGTGAATGATCTGGTGATCCGCGCTGCTGCGATGGCTCTGGTCAAGGTGCCGAAGGCGAACGCCTCCTGGGAGGGCGATCATACGCGCCTGTTCCATCACGCCGATATCGCCATGGCTGTTGCGGTTGATGGCGGGCTGGTCACGCCCGTTATCTGGGCGGCAGAGCAGAAGGGGCTTGCGCAGATTGCTGCAACAAGCCGCGATCTGGCGACCCGTGCGCGCACAGGCACGCTGGCACCCGAGGAATTTGCCGGCGGCAGTTTCACCATCTCCAATCTTGGCATGTTCGGCATCCGCGAGTTTGCCGCCGTGATCAATCCGCCGCAGGGCGCGATCCTGGCGGTTGGAGCTGGTGAAGAACGTCCGGTTGTACGCGACGGCCAACTGGCCGTGGCGACGGTGATGACGGTGACACTGTCGGCTGACCACCGTGTGGTGGACGGTGCTGTCGGTGCCGAGTGGCTGCAGGCATTCAAGGGCTATATCGAAGCCCCGGTCACGATGTTGCTGTAGGGCGAGAGGACGGGATCATGGCAGGTGAGACGAATTTTGACCTTGTGGTCATCGGCGGCGGCCCTGGCGGCTATGTTGCCGCGATCCGCGCGGCGCAGTTGAAGATGAAGGTGGCTCTTGTCGAGCGTGAGCATCTTGGCGGCATCTGCCTGAACTGGGGATGCATTCCGACAAAGGCACTTCTTCGCGCGGCGGAATTGCGCCACTCAATTGACGAGATGAAGGAATTCGGCATTACCGTCAGTGGCGAAGTCAGCATCGATCTGAAGGCTGTGGTGAAACGCTCGCGCAATGTCGCCGGCCGGTTGTCGACCGGTGTCGCCCATCTGCTGAAGAAGAACAAGGTCGCCGTTTTTGACGACCGGGCTGTGCTTGGCAAGGCCGTATCCGGCCGCCGCGAGGTAAAACTCGCTGGTGGTGGTGTCCTGTCGGCAAAACATGTCATTCTGGCAACAGGTGCGCGGGCACGCGCGCTTCCCGGTATCGAAGCCGATGGCAGTTCCATCCTGACCTATCGCGAGGCCATGGTGCCCGAAACCATGCCGAAATCGCTGGTCATCATCGGATCTGGCGCAATCGGTTCGGAGTTCGCCTCCTTCTATCTCGATATGGGTGTCGAGGTGACACTGGTCGAGGCAATGGATCGAATCCTGCCAGTCGAGGATGCCGAGATTTCGGATTTCGTGAAAAAGGCTTTCACCAAACGTGGCATGAAAATCATCACCGGGGCACGCCTTGCCGGGATCGACAAGGGCAAGACCGGCGTGACGGCAAGGTTTGAGGGTGAGATCGCCCCGGTCAGTGCCGACCGCGCCATCCTTGCTGTAGGCATCACCGGAAATACCGAGGAACTGGGCCTCGAGGGCACAAAGGTAATCGTCGATCGTGGCCATATCGTCACCAACCAGTGGGGGGCGACGGGTGAGCCCGGCGTCTATGCCATCGGTGATGTGACGGGGCCGCCATGGCTGGCGCACAAGGCAAGCCACGAAGGCATCATTTGTGTCGAGAAGCTGGCTGGCGAGGCAGATGTCCACGCCATTGGCGAGGGGGCTGTTCCGGGCTGCACCTACTGCCGCCCTCAGGTTGCTTCTGTTGGCATGACCGAGGCTGCGGCCAAGGAAGCCGGCTATGACATCCGTGTCGGCAGGTTTCCGATGCTGGCCAATGGCAAGGCCATCGCGCTCGGCGACGACCAGGGGCTGATCAAGACCATCTTCGACAAGAAAACGGGCGAGCTGCTTGGCGCACACATGGTCGGGCCGGAGGTAACCGAGCTGATCCAGGGCTATGCGGTGGCACGGACGCTCGAGGCGACCGAGGCGGAACTCATGCAGACGATATTCCCGCATCCGACTTTATCGGAAGCCATGCATGAGTCCGTTCTTGACGCATATGGTCGCGCTATCCACTTCTAGGGTGCCGACAGCCGGTTACCCGTGGTACGACACCGGCGTTGAATGTGAAGGACTGACAGACAGGCATGCCGCAAGTCAACACAAGCAAGGGCGCCGAGCGCCATCCCGAAAAGCGCCGTAATCCGGACCGGCCGCAACCGCGCCGCCCGGAATGGCTTCGCGTGAAGGCGCCTGTATCGGCCGAATATGCCGAAACCCGCTCGCTGATGCGCGAGCATAACCTTGTCACCGTGTGCGAAGAGGCGGCATGCCCCAACATTGGCGAATGCTGGGCGCAAAAACATGCGACCATGATGATCCTCGGATCGGTCTGCACTCGTGCCTGTGCTTTCTGCAATGTGGCAACCGGACGGCCGGACCTTCTCGATCCGCATGAGCCGGAGAATGTTGGCGCGGCAGTGGCAAAGCTGGCACTGCGCCATGTCGTTATCACCTCGGTTGACCGTGATGACCTCGATGACGGTGGGGCTGAGCATTTTGCCCAGACCGTCACTGCCATTCGCGCACAGTCGCCTGGCACCACTATTGAAATTCTGACGCCCGATTTTCTGCGCAAGGACGGCGCGCTCGAGATTGTTGTCGAGGCCAAGCCCGACGTGTTCAACCACAATATGGAGACGGTGCCGCGTCTGTACCCGTCGATCAGGCCTGGCGCGCGCTATTTCCACTCGTTGTCGATCCTGCAGCAGGTCAAGAAGCTCGACCCGTCGATGTTCACCAAGTCCGGCATCATGGTCGGGCTTGGCGAAAGTGACGAGGAAGTTGGTCAGCTGATGGATGACCTGCGAAGCGCTGATGTGGATTTCATGACCATCGGCCAATATCTTCAGCCGACGCCGAAACATGCGCCCGTGGACAGGTTTGTCGAGCCTTCGATTTTCGAGAGCTATGCCAAGCAGGGCAAGGCGAAGGGTTTCCTGCTGATGTCCTCAACTCCGCTGACGCGGTCTTCCTACCATGCAGATGCTGATTTTGCGGCCCTGCAGGACGCGCGCAACGCCGCGCTCGCGAGCGCCTGAGATGACCGTCCACTCTGAAAAGCGGGTGATCCCGCATCGCCCGGAAGAGCTCTATGCGCTTGTCGCGGATGTGCGGCGTTATCCTGAATTTCTGCCATGGTGCATGGCGGCACGTATCCGCGAGGAAAGCGATGATGCGTTGGCGGCCGATCTGATCATCGGCTTCCAGATGTTTCGCGAACGTTTTACGTCTTACGTTGAGCTCGACCGGCAAAATCTTGAAATTGATGTTAAATATGCAGAAGGGCCATTTCGTTACCTGACGAATAAATGGCGGTTCCTGCCACATCCCGACGGCTGCGAGATCGATTTCTATGTCGACTTCGAATTCAATTCACGGCTGCTGCAGTCGGTGATCGAAACGCTGTTCACCGAAGCGGTGAAACGTATGGTCAAGGCGTTCGAGGACCGTGCCGATGTTCTTTATGGCCGTCCCGCGCCTCGCATCAGCGGCCAGAGCGCGACACAGTCCTAAGAGCCTAATCCCCCGAAAAGAAGTTTCAGCGCCTCGTTCGTGGCCTGCGATCTGATTGCTGCGCGATCGCCGTCAAACAGGTGATGGCGGGTTTCAACCGCTTCGCCGCGCACGGCCAGTCCGAACCAGACCAGTCCCACAGGCTTTTCCGCGCTGCCACCGCCCGGCCCGGCAATGCCGGTGATGGCCACCGCCACATGGCTTTGCGGCGCGGCGGCAAGTGCGCCTGCTGCCATCTCGGCGGCAGTTTCGGATGAAACTGCACCATGCGATGCCAGCGTTGTCTCTGCCACGCCGAGAAGGCTTGATTTCGCCTGATTGCTGTAAGTGACAAACCCTCGGTCGAGTACCGCAGACGCGCCGGAAATTGCGGTCAGCGCGGCGGCAACCATGCCGCCGGTGCATGATTCGGCCGTCACGACCATCTTGCCAGATGCTGTTCCTGTGGCCACGACCTCTGCGGCCAGTGC
>JAKMFG010000303.1 GCA_022425565.1 Alphaproteobacteria bacterium | reverse complement strand
CCATATCTACCGGAATACAGGTGATCCTGGCTGGCCGCAAGGCGGGCGCGTCGGCACTGGCAGGGAGATGGCAGATGAACGAGTTTGATCCGGTTGCACTTGGGGCCGAGCGTGACCGATTGCTTGCCGGGGCGCGCACCGTGATGATGGCAGCCCCGGGTGATGACGCCATGCCGGAAATGGGCGTTACGCCTGTGGTCCACATCGACGGCGCCTTCTACATCTATCCCAGTCATTTGTCGGCGCATGTCCGGGCGATGCTGGCAGCCGGCAGGGCAGCCTTCATGGTGATTGAGGACGAGTCGAAGGCACAGAATATCTGGGCAAGAAAACGTCTGAAGTTTGATTCAGAACTTATTGAAATTGAACGAAACAGTGACGAATTCAATGCTGTTTGTGATGTCTTCGCAGGCACGCATGGCCCGACAATGGAGCTGATCCGTGACTTCTCTGATTTTCATCTGCTGCGGCTTCGCCCCCTTGGTGGGGTGATGGTTCTGGGCTTTGCCCAGGCCTACAGGCTTTCGGGTGAGACGCTAGAGGTGACAGAACATCTGCGGTCAGGCTAATCGGAGCCCGGCTAGTTAGAGCCCGGCTAGCTGGAACCTTGCTTGCCGGCCTCGCGCGCCGAGGTGAGGAAATGGAAGCTGAGCGTCACAAGCACCAGCGCCGCGCCGCCAATCATCGCAGCACTCGGGCGCTCGCCTGTACCCATCCACACCCAGAACGGGCCGAGCACCATCTCCAGCAGCATGAACAGGCTGACATTGGTCGGGCTGGTATGACGCGGTGCCAGGGTCAAAAGACCCCATGACAGCGGCATGACGATAAATCCCATCAGGCCGATCATCAGTGGATCGCCTGTCAGGATGGTGCCGGGTGGCGCGCCAAACAGGCCTATCATGCCCGAAATCAAAGTGCCGATAGCGCAGGCCGGCAGGACTGGCACATCGGGATGACGCCGTGCCATGACGAACACCACGGCAATGCCGAAGGCTGCGGTAAAGCCGAGGCCGCCTCCAAGCCAGACATTGCCTGTCGGCGCCGAGAGCGCACCCTTGCCATTCATGATCACGATGAGCACGCCTGCCATGCTCAGTAAGATGGCAGCCCAAGTGCGCCATGGCAGGCGTTCGGCGAGTATGAAGACGCCAAGCGCCGCAGCGATCAGGGGCGCGGTGGCAAGTGCCGTCACCACGACGGTGATCGAGGTCTCCATCGTTGCGAAGTTGAACGCGATGGCGTTGAAGAAATTGGCGACGATGATGATGATGGCCGGACCGCCAAACAGGGCAGGGAGCTGCTCGCGCGCCCGGCGTGGCCCTTCCAGGATGATCCAGAAGACGATCAGGCTGAAACCGATCAGCACCCCCCGCCAGAAGGTGAGCCCCCAGCCTTCGAGGCCCGACAGCCTGATCAAAAGCGTGTCGGGTGTGATGATCAGCGCGCCGGCAAGCGCCATCACAAGACCAAGGGCAGGCCGCGGTGTGCCACTAGAAAGTGCTGATAAAGCCATAATGTTCCGGGTCCGCTAGCCGAAGAAGGCCGTCAGCGCGGCCAGTGTCTCGTTTGGTGCCTCTTCGGGACAGTAATGCCCACCCGGCACGGAGGTTCCGGACACGTCCAGCGCCACCTTCTTCCATTCCGCGATGACGTCGTAATGGCCTCCGACAAATCCTGCTTCGCCCCAGATTGCCAGGAGTGGCATCGCCAGCTTTGCATCGGCGTCGGCAGCATCATGCTCAAGGTCGATGGTGGCTGCGGCGCGATAATCCTCGCACATGGTGTGAATCGTCTCTTGCCGCTGGAAACAACGCAGGTAGTCGGCAAAGGCCTCGTCGGTCATTGCGCCTTCGGTGCGGCCCCACTGACCGCATTTGCTGCGAAGATAGAATTCCGGATCGGCGCCGATCATCTGTTCGGGCAAGGGTGCCGGCTGGATCAGGAAGAACCAGTGGTAATATGCTGTGGCAAAACGCATTTCGGTCTGCCCGTACATTGCTGCTGTTGGTGCGATATCCAGGACAGCAAGGCGCCTGACACAGTCGCCATGGTCACGCGCCAGCCGGTGCGCCACGCGGCCGCCCCGGTCATGTCCGGCAACCATGAAGCTGTCATGGCCAAGCCCGCGCATCAGCCCGACCATATCGGCGGCCATGGCGCGTTTGGAGTAGGGGGCGTGGGCCGCATCACTTGCCGGGTGGCCGCTGTCGCCATAGCCGCGCAGGTCGGCCGCAACTACGGTATATCTTTCAGCAAGTGCCGGGGCGATCTTGTGCCACATCATGTTTGTCTGTGGAAAGCCGTGAAGCAGCAGCAATGGCGGCCCGTCGCCAGCAATGCGGTAGCTGATACTGGTCTCGCCACCTTGATGGGTCTCGAGGCTGAACATGTCTGTATATTGCATTTTGGAACAATGCCCCCGTTATTGCTGCCAGACCCTAAGCCATCGACTGATTGGCGGCAAGGCGTCTGGGCGGCAAAGGATCAGTGGCGGGCGCTCTTCTGGCGCTGCGCCGCACGATGCTCGAAGAAGATCATTGCCAGGCCTGCTCCGACTGAAATGCTGATCCCAATGGACGCCAGCATGTTCGGCAACTCGTCGAAGACAAAAAGCCCAAGGGCGGTTGCCACTGGCAGTTCGATATATTGCATCGGCGCTAGGGTGGCGGAAGGGGCAAATCGCACAGCGTAATTCATGCACAGATGCGACAAGGTCCCGAACAGGCCGACGAGGCACAAATTCATCAGGATATTGCCGCCGACCGGAACGAGCTGCAGGTCGGCAAATCCGAAACTGTAGAACACAGCCCATACCGCCAGCAGCAAAACTGCGCCTGTAAGACCGCTGACTGTCTGCAGGCAGACCGGATCATATTCCTTGGCGATCCGCCGTGTCAGAAGCACCAGTGTGGCGAACAGGAAAGCGACAAGCACCGGCAGCAGCGCCGGTGCGCCGACAGCTGCAAAACTTGGCTGGATGATCATCAATGTGCCTGCAAAGCCGATGGCGCAGGCCGTAATCCGGCGGACGCCGACCTGCTCACCAAGAAACATCCAGCCCATGACCAGCATGATGAACGGATAGACAAAGGCGATGGCCAGAGCATCGGCAAGCGGCAGATAGCGAAGCGCGCCATACATCGCCGTGACCCCGGCAATGTGGATGACGCTGCGGATAATGATGATCTGGAACACCCGCTTGCTCATCGCAATCCGCCTGCCTGTTGCCAGGATGATTGGGATGGGAAGTGCGAACTGCATGCTGTAGCGGAACAGCAGGATCATCATCATCGGGGTGGCAAGCGAGATGGCCTTGGCCGCCGCATCGCCCATCGGGGCGAAGAGACAAAACCCCAGAATGAAAGCTATTCCGAGGATAGGGCTGTCTTTGATCATCTGCGCACCTTGCGCCGCGCCTGGATGCCGGTCAAGCCGCGCCTGTGCGAGATGACCAAAATCGGTCAATTTGCACATCTTCAGCACCAAGGTTGCGGTAGCGCCGTCCTGCCAGGAGGTTTAAGCTCTGGTCTATGCTGTTTGAGGTTCTTGTGATCGCCGTCGGATGCTTCGCCGCCTCTGCTGTTAACGCGGCATTCGCGACTGGCGGTGTTCACCTGACACTTGCCGCCAGCTCGGCTGTATTGCCTTTGGCGGCTGCCATTCCGATGCAGGTCGCGCTGAACGCCACCTCGCTGCTAGCCCGGATCATCACCTGCTGGCGTCATATCAACTGGTCCATTTTCGCGATGTTTGCGCCACCGGCGGCGATCGGGGCCATTCTGGGCGCACGTGTTTTCGTGAACATGGATGAGGGCGTGATCTCGCTTTGCCTTGGCATACTTCTGTTGGTGATTGTCTGGGGCGTTCCGAAAGGCATCAAATTCAGCCTGCCGAACCGCTTCGCGCTGATCGGTGGTGTACACGGCTTTCTGAGCACGATCTTTGGTGTTGGCCTGTTCCTGCAGCCGGCGGTTCTGCGTACCGATCTGGCGCGCTTGCAGATCACCGGCACACTGGCGGCCTGCATCATGGCGCTGGAGGTGGTGAAAGCCGGCGGTTACGCCGGGTTCGGTTTCGACTTCACCGAATATTGGCCGCATATTCTGGCTGGTGCTGTCACCAGCATTATCGGAAATGTGGCTGGCCATCGTCTTGGTGCGCATGTCAGCGAGGCGCGCTTCAGGCTTGTCTTCAAGGCGATCGTCACCCTTGTTGGGGTGCGGTTGCTGATCAAGGGAGTGCTGCTTTTGTCAGCCTTGCCGTGATCTCTATTCGGCGATCTGGTAGCTGAGAATCATCGAAACGTCGCTGCGCTTGTAATCATATTGCATGATGTTCGAGTCATTTTTCGTGGTCGAGGCGCTCAAACCCAAGGTCATGCCAGCAAGCGTGTCAGAGAAGGCCGCTCCCGAAACCTGAAAGCCGACACTTGTTCTGGT
>JAKMFG010000132.1 GCA_022425565.1 Alphaproteobacteria bacterium | reverse complement strand
GCAGATTTGCCGGTGAAACCATGGGCGCGGCCGGCATCTTCAGCCCAGGCAAGATCACCAGTCAGCCAGACCACCGCGCCGGTCTCGATCCTGTTGGCGGTAAATTTGACCTGTGTCATGGCGTGATACCCCCGTCTGCCAGTGCCGCGACGGGCGCGGACCGGTTGCCCTGAATGATCACCACCTCGAGCCCGCTTGCGCGCATCGCGGCGGCCCGAGCCCACGTGTTTGAACCTGAAACAGACACGAGTTCCACCTCGCGGCGGGCAAGATGAACAAGATCCGGCAGCTCGCCCGGCGCGTGAAGGATCACATCGGCATTGCGGATCGCCTCGATCTCGCGGCGGGTCGCGCGCGCTGGATCAGTCACCTTTGCAGAGATCACGTGGAGTGCGCCGCATTCGCTGCCCGGCTGGTCTTTCAGCATGGCGAGCAGCCGGGAGTCTGCATGCCTGTCGTCACCATCAATGATATGGACCGCCGCCTTGCCGTCGATGATCTGATGCTGAAGGAACCGCCTTCTGGCTGCCGGCAAGTGCCGGAGGCGATGCCTGATCCGGTGGAGATAGGTCGCAAGACGTCCATACCCCACAGGTAGCCAGTCCTCGATGGCGGCACGAAGCCGCTGCGCCAGAACCGGCGCAAAACCGCCTGTCGACATCGCCAGTATTACCGGGTCCCGATCGACGATGGAGCCAAGGAAGAAGCTGCACAATGACGGCTTGTCCGGCACATTCACCGGCACACCAATCCGGCGGGCCCGCACCGACAAGATCTCGTCAAGCGCCTGATCGCCCGTGTCAATCAGGACAAGCGGACGGCCACGGAACCTGTTGGCAGCCCGGTCGAGCGATATGCCGTCAATGTGATGCACACCCGGAAGGCCAAGCCCTGAAGGAATTTTTTGAAGGCCGGTGAGAAGCTCGACCCGTGGGGCAAATCCTGTGAGAAGGCGCAGCTTCGCCGAGAGGGCGGGTTGCGCACCGACAACCAGAGGCGGGGTTCCGCCAAGATCGATGAAAATGGGAAAATGCCGTGCCATCCCGAACTCCGTTTCCTGCTTTCGGCCCCTGGCTCGGCACTGAAACGGCTAACGGGAAAACTGAGCTGGGACAGGGTCTGTCCCGTTAAGCTAGGACCATTGTTTCGTCAGGCAACAGTGAAGATGCCTTGTCGAAAAAGCTTTTCCCTTGGTTGCTTTTGCGAGATGGGCTTTTGCTAATGGCAGGCGATTCACGGCAAAGCTGCTCCGGCGTCTGGGGCGTCACAAACCTGGGCACAGCCCCTTGGATGCGGCATTTCCACATGTTTGCAACCGGGCCTCGGGGTTGTTATATCGCTGCGACACATTCCGGCTGTGCGTTCGCGCGGTCATCTCGTCGGGAACCTGCAACATGCTGTCTCAAATGTCCGCAACCGAAGTCGCGAACCGCGCCCCACTTGGCGCGAGAACCAACAGCTTTGCCTTCTGGTGGCTGATCACGATGGCCGCGCTGGTCGGCGTGATGGTACTGATCGGCGGTGTTACGCGCCTGACAGGGAGTGGACTTTCGATGGTCGAATGGCGGCCGCTGATGGGCACCCTGCCGCCGCTGAACGCGGCCGAATGGCAGCGCGTCTACGAACTCTATCTCGCCTCGCCGGAATATAACGAGTTCAACTACGGCATGGACCTCACCGGCTTCAAGACGATCTTCTTCTGGGAATATTTTCACCGTCTGTGGGGTCGTCTGTTGGGTCTGGCATTCGCCATTCCGTTCCTTGTTCTGATCATCAGGGGCAATGTCCCCAACGGATTTGGCGGCCGGCTGTTCGCGCTTCTTGCCCTTGGCGGCTTTCAGGGCGTGATCGGCTGGTGGATGGTGAAATCAGGCCTGACAGCAGACGCCACTGTCTCGCAATACCGGCTGGCCGTGCATCTTGGCATGGCGCTGATCATTCTGGTGCTGCTGCTGTGGACCGCGTTTGACATCCGCTATGGCCGCGCCGCGCCGCCACGAGGCCATGCCGGCGGCACATTGGCGCTGGTATTCGTAACGATTCTGGCTGGCGCGCTGGTCGCCGGCATGGATGCCGGACTTCTGTACAATGAATATCCACTGATGGGTGAGGGTCTGGTACCGGTCGAATATGGCGATGCGGGCCTTCTGGACGCTTTCGAGAACCCAGCCGCGGCACAGTTCCACCATCGCTGGATTGCGGCGCTGGCGGTTCTTGCTGTGATCACGCTTGCCCTGCGCGGCCGCCGCAGCCCGGCAAGCCGTGCGCCGGCAACGCTGGCCCTGCTGTTTGTGCTGTGCCAGTTCGTGCTCGGGATTGCGGTGCTGTTGCATGGTGTGCCTGTATCGCTTGGCGCGATGCACCAGACGGGCGCCGTGCTGCTGCTGGCCAGCCTTGTCTGGACGGCGCACCGGATGCCGCGCTAGCGGCGCCTTCAGATACCGGCTTTAGATACCGGCTTCAAATACCGGCCGCCTTTTAAGATCAGGACTTCTTGGGTACCGGCGCGCGGCGAATGTGAAGCTCGGCCAGCGCGCTGTCATCCACCTCGGACGGCGCCGCCATCATCAGATCTTCGGCCTTGCCGTTCATCGGGAACAGGATGACCTCGCGGATGTTCGGCTCATCGGCGATCAGCATCACCATGCGGTCGATGCCGGGCGCGATGCCGCCGTGCGGCGGTGCACCGAACCGGAAGGCGTTGATCATCGCCGGGAACTTCTCATCCACCACACTGTGATCATAGCCGGCAATCTTGAACGCCTTGTACATCACCTCGGGCAGATGGTTCCGGATCGCGCCCGATGACAGCTCTACACCGTTACAGACGAGGTCATACTGCCAGGCCTTGATGGTCAGCGGATCTTGTTCCTCAAGCGCCTTCAGCCCGCCCTGCGGCATCGAGAAGGGATTGTGCGAAAAATCGATCTTGCCGGTGGTCTCGTCAGCCTCGAACATCGGGAAATCGACAATCCAGGCAAAGCGGAAGACCGAGTTGTCGATCAGACCCTGCTCCTCGCCGATCCGCACCCGCGCGCGGCCCGCCAGACTCGCGGCGGCACCCTCGTCGGAACAGGCAAAGAAGACAGCATCACCGTCGCCAACACCAGTGGCAACACGGATTTCCTCAGCCTTCTCGGGGCCGAGCGCCTTGGCTACCGGGCCACGGGCCTCGCCTTCACCATAGATGATATAGCCCATGCCCGGCGCGCCTTCGGACTGCGCCCAGCTGTTCATCCTGTCGGCGATGGCGCGGCTGCCACATTTCGGGCCCGGCACCGCACGCACCACGCTGCCACCCTCGACCGCTTTGGCAAAAATCGAGAAGCCGGAGCCACGGAAGGTCTCGGTCACATCGCAGATTTCGATGGGAATACGCAGGTCAGGCTTGTCGTTGCCATATTTCAGCATCGACTCGGCAAAGGGGATATGGATGAATTCCTGATCGATCGCCTTGTCGGAAAATTCTTCGAACACGCCGCGGATCACTGGCTCCACGGCATCGAACACATCCTGCTGCTCGACAAAGCTCATCTCGAGGTCGAGTTGGTAGAATTCGCCCGGGCTGCGGTCGGCGCGGCTGTCCTCATCACGGAAACAGGGCGCAATCTGGAAATAGCGGTCGAATCCCGAAACCATCACCAACTGCTTGAACTGTTGTGGCGCCTGCGGCAGCGCATAGA
>JAKMFG010000299.1 GCA_022425565.1 Alphaproteobacteria bacterium | reverse complement strand
GTGTGGCAAGTGTCTGGCCGGCTTCGCGGTGCGTATCCTCGACCGAGGCGATGATTTTCCTGACTTCGGCTGTTCTCTTCATCACCGGGCTCCCTTTTTGATGGTGAGATCTCTGGAACCATGATGTCAAAAAGTCGGGCACTGTGAAAGCGGTGAGGCATGGCTTTGGATAAAAATTTTATCATTTGGTAAAAAATATTGGACAAAGCCGATTTATCCGGCATTCTTTCATCGAACGGAAAAGCCTGTGGTGGCGCCTTCTCGTAAAGGGGAAAGCTGAAGCAGACATATGCTCCCTTTGCGCACCGGGACGCCACGGGCCGGATTGCTCACCTTGCTGCGAGCGGAGGAACATATGGTCGACAGGTATCTCGAAGACGGAATCATCGAAGGCAGGCTGGATGATGATGCCTATGAGCAGAACTTTGGCGATGCCTACCCGCCGCTGGATAAGCATGAGGCGCTAGTCGCTGCCGACAGGTGCTATTTCTGTTATGACGCGCCTTGCGTGACAGCCTGCCCGACAGCGATCGACATCCCGAAATTCATCCGGCAGATCTCGACAGGCAATGTCGATGGTTCGGCCCGTACCATTTTCGAACAGAATATTCTTGGTGGCATGTGCGCCAGGGTCTGCCCGACCGAGACTCTGTGCGAGCAGGCCTGTGTCCGCGAAACGGCGGAAGGAAAGCCTGTCCAGATCGGCCTGCTGCAACGCCATGCCACCGATCACGCCATGCGCAATGACCGTCAGTATTTCGCGCGCGCCGAAGACACCGGCAAGAGCATCGCCGTCGTGGGCGCTGGTCCGGCCGGCCTTGCCTGTGCGCACCGGCTGGCCATGAAAGGCCACAAGGTTGTTCTGCACGATGCCAATCCAAAGGCGGGCGGCCTGAACGAATATGGCATCGCCACCTACAAATCGGTCGATCAGTTCGCCCAGCACGAGGTGGATTATGTCACCGCCATCGGCGGTATCGAGATCGTCAATGACAGCCGCCTCGGCGAACAGCTCAGCATTGACGGCCTGCTGGAACAGCATGATGCCGTGTTCCTCGGCATTGGTCTTGGCGGGGTGAATGCGCTGGGCGTTGATGGTGATGGTGACGATGCCGTTGCCAGCGCGGTGGATTTCATCGCAGATCTTCGCCAGTCCGATACATTCGCCAAAGTGCCGGTGGGGCGCCGCGTTCTGGTGATCGGTGGTGGCATGACCGCCATCGATGTGGCCACACAGGCGCGTCTTCTCGGCGCGCAGGAGGTGACAATCGCCTATCGCCGTGGACGCGAGAACATGAACGCCTCGCATGTCGAGCAGAACCAGTCATCCTCGAAGGGCGTCAATATCCGGCACTGGATGATGCCTGTGGAAGTGACAAAGACGGGTTCCGGCGCGCTTGAGGTGAAGATGGAATTCACTGAACTGTCGGGCGGCAAGCTCAAGGGCACAGGAAAGTTCCAGACCATCGAGGTGGATCAGCTGTTCACCGCCATTGGCCAGACGCTGGCCTCGGGCGACGCGATCGGCTCGATTGCCGTCGAGGGCGGCCGGATCAGTGTGAATGACGAACTCCGGACGTCGAATTCTTCGGTCTGGGCCGGAGGTGATTGTGTGGCTGCAGGCGAGGACCTGACCGTCACCGCGGTGGCGCAGGGGCGTGACGCGGCAGAATCAATACATGCGGCACTGACCGCCTGACAGATGCACCCTGACGGATGCAAAAAGGGAGAAAGCAATGGCTGACCTGAGAAATGACTTCGTAGGCATCAAATCACCCAATCCCTTCTGGCTGGCTTCGGCGCCGCCGACCGACAAGGAATATAATGTTGTCCGCGCCTTCAAGGCCGGGTGGGGCGGTGTTGTCTGGAAGACCCTTGGGCTCGATCCCCATATCGTCAATGTCGGCGGGCCTCGCTACGGTGCGATCTGGGGCGCGGACAGGCGCCTGCTCGGGTTGAACAACATTGAGCTGATTACCGACCGGCCGCTGGATGTGAATCTTCAGGAAATCAAGTCGGTGAAGCGTGCATGGCCTGACCGGGCGCTTGTCACCAGCCTGATGGTGCCGTGTGAAGAGCCGTGCTGGGAAGATATCCTGCGCAAGGTGGAAGACACCGAATGCGACGGGGTGGAGCTGAATTTCGGTTGTCCGCATGGCATGTCCGAGCGCGGCATGGGTGCCGCCGTCGGCCAGGTTCCCGAATATATCGAGATGGTCTCCCGCTGGGCCAAGGCGAACACCCGTATGCCGGTGATCGTGAAGTTGACCCCGAACATCACGGATGTGCGCTATCCGGCGCGCGCCGCCAAGGCTGGCGGTGCCGATGCCGTCTCGCTGATCAACACTATCAGCTCGATTGTCTCTGTCGATCTTGATCAGATGGCTCCACAACCGACCATCGACGGCAAAGGAACGCATGGCGGATATTGTGGTCCTGCGGTCAAGCCGATTGCGCTCAACATGGTGGCATCCATCGCGCGTGATCCGGAAACGGCCGATATTCCGATCTCGGGCATCGGCGGTGTGACCACATGGCGAGACGCGGCAGAGTTCATCGCGCTTGGAGCCGGCAATGTGCAGGTCTGTACAGCAGCGATGACCTACGGCTTCAAGATCATCGAAGAGCTTGTCGAGGGCCTTGAGCAGTGGATGGATACCGCCGGCCACGCCAATCTGGACTCAATCCATGGGCGTGCGGTGCCGAATGTCACCGAATGGCAGTATCTGAACCTCAACTACACCAC
>JAKMFG010000014.1 GCA_022425565.1 Alphaproteobacteria bacterium | reverse complement strand
GTTGAGCGGCACCATGTCCGCGGTGCATGTGAAGACGGTTGGCGCGGTTGTGCAGGCTGGCACCATGCTTGCCGAAATTGTGCCGAGCGAGGCCGAATATCTGGTCCGCGCGCAGATCAACCCGCAGGACATCGCTGACGTGCAGCCGGGGCAGGTGGCTCGTATTTCACTGGCTGCTTATGATCCGTCGCGCTATGGCGTGGTGATGGGTGTGGTCCGCCGTGTCGCCTCGAATACCACGCAGCCTGAAAACGCCATGCCTTTTTACGAGACCATCATCGCCATTCCCGAGGTGGCCTTCACCAAATCGCCGGACGAGCCGGTGATTACGGCGGGCATGCCGCTGCAGGTCGACATCCTTGGCGGCAAGCGCACGGTGATGAACTACATCATGACGCCAATCCAGAAATCACTGGCGACGGCTTTCAGGGAAAAATAGGAAAGGGGACCGCTACGGCGGTGCTACTCCATCCAGAACATCCAGCCATAGGCGAGTATAATCGCCGGAACCGCCGAATAGAGGGTTGCCACGATGGCGACCTTTGGGGCGATCGCGATGGCCGGGAACAGCGCGTCACCGTCATTGCTGAGCGCATTGCCAATCTGTGCCGACAGCGGAATGATGCCGGACAGATACATGGTCGTGACGAGAACCTGCGGACCGCATCCCGGAAGGAACCCGAGTAGTATGGCAATCATCGGCGTGAACAGGGCCCAGCCATCGAAGATGGTCTTCAGGTCGAGTCCGAGAAAATAGACCGAAAGCTCGAACACCAGATAAGCAAAGATCACCCAGACAGTGACAAAATTGGTATCGGAGATGGTACGCCTGACAAGTCCACCGTCGGCGGAGAAGGCAGCGTCGCCCTTCACGCCAAAGCGCGGTGCAAGGCGCATGCTCAGCGCAAGCACACCGCCGACCACACCGAGAAGCGTCGCCGGCTGCTGCAGCATGTCGGTGGCGAACATCTCGTCGACATCGAACTGGAAGGCGACGAGGCCGGCCAGTACCATGCCGGGAGCGAGGATCGCCAGCCAGATCCGGTCGAGAAGCGGTGTCGAGGCATCGTCATGCCCGGCACCTACCTCGGCATCAGGCTTGGTGGCGCTGCCCCGCAGGAAGTCGCCACCATGAATGGCATTTATGACCCAGCCGCTCAGCGTGCCGACGGTGAAACCGAGTACCACCATTGCGAGCCCGGTCAACGGCTCCTGGGCGATCAGAAGAAAAGCGGCATCGCCCATGGTGGCGGTCAGCGCTGCAACAACACCACCAAAGGACAGTCGCCCGGTGACATATTGCGTGACGACGATGATCGCACCGCCGCATCCAGGGAGCGCGCCTAGACCGGCTGCAACCGGCACCTGCCAGATCGTATCGCGCCGAAGCATTGCCGTTGCATCGATGTTCAGTGCGCGCTCAAGACCATAGATGATCAGGAAGGTGGCTGCGACAAAGGTGCTGACCTGAAGATAGGCGTCGGCAATCGAGGCAAAGATAATGTCGAGAAGTTCACTGTCAGCCGTCAGCATCAGCACTGCGGCTAGAATTGCTGGTATCAGTGTCGAGGCCAGGGTGATCGCATGCGCGCCACCGCCTGGCCTGACGGTCGCCACATCGGCGGGGCCTGCCGGAGCTTGTTCAGTATCACGGTTCATCATTCATATTTAGGCGTATCTAACTTTAGTCACAACCCCTAATTTGTATGGGTTCCAAATTATTCGGTTGTTCCATATCCGTCTTCTTCGTGGGCTGCCTGCTTGCACACGGCCTGTGAAACCGGCAGGTTTGCAGTCATGTCCGAACATGACGACATTTTGAAATATGCCAGTCCGGTTGTTCTTGTCGGCGCGGCTCCGGTCCAGATCGGCAAAGCCCTCGAGATGCTTCCCGAAGCATGGCCTCTCATCGCGGCCGATGGTGGGGCGGATGCGTTGCTGGAGAATGGCCGGCGTCCAGACCTGGTTATTGGCGACATGGATTCCGCCGGACCTTTGCCTGATGACCTGCCACAATTGCCGCTGGATGGTCAGGACGACACGGATTTCGAGAAATGCCTGTCGCGAATCCACGCGCCGCTGATTGTTGGTCTGGGCTTCCTTGAAGGCAGGCTTGATCACACGCTTGCTGCCATACATGCGC
>JAKMFG010000010.1 GCA_022425565.1 Alphaproteobacteria bacterium | reverse complement strand
GGGGCTGAAACAGGCCGCGGCGCCGGTGCACCAACCCGTCCAGGCTTGCCACCGAGATAGGCAGCCTGAACAGCCGGGTCGGAAGCCAAGCTTGCAGCGTCATTGGACCCGACAATGCGGCCATTTTCGATCAGGTAACCACGATCGGCGATGGCAAGCGACAGCTTTGCATTCTGCTCAACGACCAGAACACCAAGGCCGGTTTCGCGGATACGGCCAAGCGCCTGAAACAGCTCCTTGCTCAATAGCGGAGACAGGCCCAGCGACGGCTCGTCAAGCATCAGGATGGTCGGATCCGACATCAGCGCACGGCCGACGGCCACCATCTGCTGCTCGCCGCCTGACATGGTGCGACTGATCTGTTTGCGGCGCTCGCGAAGTTTCGGAAACAGGGTGAGCACCCGGTCGAGATTGGCCTGTTCATTCACTCGTGCCCGCTCGTTATAGGCGCCAAGCCGCAAATTCTCCTCGACGTTGAGGTCACCGAAAATGGCCCGCCCCTCCGGCACAAGGGCAATTCCGCCGGTCACGATTTCGTCAGGACTTTGGCCAAGAAGCGTTTGCCCGGCAAAGCTGATATCCCCGTCGCAATGTCCTTCGGACAAGCCGGCAATGGCGCGCAGCAGAGATGATTTGCCGGCGCCATTGGCGCCAAGAATGACAACCACCTCGCCCTTTGTGATCTGCACGGAAATATCGTCCAGTGCGCGATGCTTGCCGTAGCTGACGGAAAGATTTTTGACCTCAAGCATCAGACATCCTCCCCGATATAGACTTTCACCACTTCCGGATCGGCTAGCACCTCGCCTGGAGATCCCTCGGCGATCTTGGTCCCCGCGGCCATTACGATACAGCGGTCACAGAGCGAGCGGATAGCGTCCATCACATGTTCCACAAGAATGATGGTGATGCCTTCCTCGCGAAGTGACCTGATGAGATCTATGCCCTCCTGCAGTTCGGTCGGATTCAGGCCGGCAAGCCATTCGTCGAGAAGCAGAAGCTTCGGCGACGAGGCAAGGGCGCGGGCAAGCTCAAGCCGTTTCTGGTCGATATAGGTCAGCGATCCGACGGGTTCAGTTTCCTTCCCGGCAAGACCAACCCGTTCAAGCAGCTTGCCAGCTTCATAGCGGGCCTGGTCCCCCCACAGCCGTCTGTGGCCGAAGACCATGCCGGCCATACAGTTTTCCGCCACGCTAAGGCCGGGAAGTACACGCACCAGCTGAAAGGTGCGCGCGATACCGCGCTGGTTGATCTGGTTCGCCTTCAACGTGCTGATAAAACGGCCATCAAGGCTTACAGACCCTTCACTCAGCCGCAACGCGCCCGAGATCAGGTTCATCATCGTTGTCTTGCCAGATCCGTTCGGGCCGATGATCCCCATCACCTCGTTCTGCTGCACCTCGAAGGACAGATTGTTAACAGCAACGAGACCGCCAAAACGCTTGGTGGCATTGGCCACGCTGAGAACCGTCGCTACCATGTCGAACGCCTCCGCTTTGCCAGAAGCTGCTCTATCCGTCCGACCACACCTTTCGGCAGGAAATAGACAATCACAAGAAAGGCGATGCCCATGACCAGCGTCGAATAGCTCGAATAGTTGGCGTTGATATATTCCTGCAGCAACGCGAACGGGATCACCCCGACGATCGGCCCCCACAACCGGCCTGTCCCGCCAAGCAGCGCCATGATGACAACGATGAAGGAAATCTCCGGCGAGAACACGCCGTTTGGCTCGATGTAGGTGTAGCGAGGCGCGATCAACGCACCGACAAGCGCCGCGACAAAGCCCGAAAAGGTGAACAGGATCACCTTTGATGTGGCCGTGTTGATCCCGACATGACGCGCCACCGTCTCGTCATTGCCGATGATCCTGAGCGCAAAGCCAAGCCGCGACCGGTTAATCCACCAGCCGACAAGATAGACGACCGCCGCGAGGATCACGAGATAGATGTAGATATCGGCTTCAGTCAGGTCGGTCAGGACATACAGCCCGCGTGACCCGGTAAAGTTGTTCTGGATCCAGGACACCAGCGTGCGGATCATCTCGGCAAGGCCAAGCGTGAAAATCACAAAATAGACGCCTGACAGCCGCAGGGTGGCAATGCCGATCAGAAATGCCAGAACTGCGCCGACAACCGGGGC
>JAKMFG010000310.1 GCA_022425565.1 Alphaproteobacteria bacterium | reverse complement strand
CACCAGGATATCACCAAGAACGGCCAGCAGAAGATCGCAGTCTGCGGCCCCGATGGTCAGCGGTGGCCGGATTTTCAGGACATTGTCATCCGGCCCGTCCGTGCCGATCAGGATTCTGTGGTCGCGCAGCCTGTTGCTGACATAGCCGGCGAGCGCGGTGGCCGGCACCTTGCTGTCCCTGTCGGTGACGAGCTCGACCCCGATGAACAGTCCGCGCCCGCGCACATCGCCGATGAGATCAAACCTGTCCTGAAGGTTGCGAAGTCCGGCAAGAAGCCGCTCGCCCATCGCCGCGGCATTCGCCCGCAGCCCTTCATCATCGACGATCGCCAGAACCTCGGCCCCGATCGCGCATGCCAGCGTGGTGCCGCCGAATGTAGAGAAGAACTCCATGCCGTTGGCAAAGCTGGCGGCAACCTCTTCGGTCGTGACGACGACGCCCAGCGGATGGCCGTTGCCGACCGGCTTGCCAAGGATCACCATATCGGGCGAGGCCTGCTGCGTCTCAAACCCCCAATAGGCGTCGCCAAGCCTGCCAAGCCCGGTCTGCACCTCATCGGCAATACACAGGCCTCCGGCGGCCCTCACCCGTTCATAGACAGATGAAAGATAGCCTGCTGGCGGTTCAATCTGACCACCCACACTCGGAAAGCTCTCGGCGATAAACCCTGCCAGTTCGTGGCCACGTTCCGCCAGCGCGCCGATGGCCCGGTCGACATCGGCGGCATATTTCTCGCCAGCCTTCGGATCGTCATAGCCGAAGCGGCCGCGATAGGGGTCGGCTAGCTCTGAAATTTCCACCCAGTCCGGCGCGCCGTCACCGCCAGGGCCATTGAATTTATACGGGCTGATGTCGATCGTGCCAGTCGTGTGGCCATGATAGGCATGGTCCTGAACGATCATTCCGCGCCGCCCGGTATGGGCACGCGCCAGCCGCAGCGCCAGTTCGTTCGCCTCCGATCCGGAGGTGACAAAATAGCAATGGGTCAGATGCGCCGGAAGTTTCGCCCGCACCGCATCGGCAAAACGCATCTGCAACGGATGGATATAGCGCGTATTGGTATTGAGAAGCCGGCCCTGATGCTCGATGACAGCGGCGATCCGTGGATGCGCGTGACCGACATGCGGCACATTGTTGTAAGCGTCCAAATGGGTGCGCCCATGCTGATCATAGAGGTAATGACGCCAGCCGCGCAGAATCTGCAACGGCTTGCGGTATGACAGTTTCAGATTGGCGCCAAAGCGGTGCTTGCGGGCCTCGATCAGGCTGTCGGTATCATCGGCGTGATAGACCAGTGTCTCAGGTGCGAGCCCCAGCAGGTCGGCGGGGTTCGGATAGAGCGCCGAGAAAAAGGCAAGGTCATCGGCGTCCGATACTCCGGGCCAGTCATCGACAGACGCCGTCTCGCCATCCGGCAGGCACATCGCCAGCTGGAAATGCAGATGCGGCTGCCAGCCACCATTCACCACCGACGACCCGAGGGTCGCGAACAGCGCCCCGGACTCCAGCCTGTCGCCGGTCTTCAGGCCGGTAATGCTGGCCGGGTCGAGATGGCCATACAGGGTGAAAAAGGCGTCGCCATCATCGGTCATATGGCGCAGCACGATAGTGCCGCCATAATCCTGCGGATTGGCCCGGTCGATGGCGGTGACCACCTCACCGGCCAGCGGCGCATGGACGGGCCTGCCGTCCGGCGCGAACAGGTCGATGCCAATATGCATGGTCCGGCGCCCCTCGACCGCTGTCGGCGCCGTCAGATAGCCGTCGGTCGTGTAGACAAGGCGTGGCTCGAGATAATGGCCGACATGGATCGCCTTGCCATCAAGGGCTGCGGGGACCAGCCGGTCGCATTCACCAAGGGTGAGATTCGTCGGATCCGTCGGCAGTACCGAATCCCCCACCGCGATGGAACAGACAGGCGCATCGCCGAGCGCCGTCCCCATCACCGGCGCAAACCTGTCCCGGTTCACACCCAGCCAGCCACAGACACGCGCCGCGCTGTCAGTGATGCCGAGACCGGCCGCCACCCGAAGCCGCATCGCCACCTCGCGCCGGTCCCAGCCACGGGCCTGTGTCAGGAAAGCCAGCGCCGGTGCCTGGCTGACGGTGACATAGGGGTCGTCGGGATGCTTGCGCGCCATGATCGAACTGTTCACCAGCGACACGCCAAGCCGCACCATCATCAGCGGGAAGATCATCTCGATCTCCTGCGCCGACATCGGACGGGCGGCGGCATAACCCTCGACCAGCGCCGTCAACGCCTCCATCGGGCGTGGCTTGTCGAGCACCATATAAGCTGCCGCCGTCGCCATATCGCACACTGCCGGTGCGCTGACCATGTCACCAAAATCAATCACCCCGGCAAGAGACGGGCCGTCCAGCGATGGGCTGACAAGGAGGTTGTAGTCATTGCCATCACAATGGATTGCCTGATGTTCTAGTTCTAATATTTTACTTTCAATATCATCTTCAAATATCTGAAAATATGCATTTATAAGTGATTTTATGTCTTCATCCAAAATCTCAGAAACGTCGCTGAAGGCCCAATGCGGCTGAAGCGGGTGCCATTTGAAATCACGCGTCAGAGCAGCATGGTCAAACCCCTTAAGGCCAGCAGTCATCTGGCCAAGCGTGCGCCCGATCTCATGGA
>JAKMFG010000275.1 GCA_022425565.1 Alphaproteobacteria bacterium | reverse complement strand
GACCACGGTCAGGCCGATCACCGCCTCGGATACGCCGAGTAGCAGGCTCAGCTGTACCGCCCCGTCAACAAAGAGCTGCGATCCGCCGGCAAGCGCTGCCAGCGACAGGGAGATGGCCAGAATGTTGAAGATGAGGCTGCCGCGCAGGCCACGATCGTTTGCAGCGCCGGTCATCGCGGTAACCTCTACCTCGGCCTGTCCTGAGGCAGCCTTCGGCGGGGCAAGGAAGGCAAAGGCCATGTAGGCGCCAAGGCTTGCCAGCAGCACGCCGCCTTCGACGGGCGAGACCTGGCCGTTCCAGCACAGCCAGCCAAACAGAGCCGTTGCCCCGGTCAGGATGGCGCCCTCGCGCCCCACGGTCCGGCGCACGACCCTTACCGGAAAGATCAGCGCCGACACCGCCAGGACGAGCAGCAGGTTCGCTATGTTGCTTCCGATGATATTGCCGATGACGATGTCGTCATGACCGGTCAGCACCGCGCCGACCGAGATCACCAGTTCTGGTGCCGATGTGCCGAAGGCAACAATGGTCAGGCCGATGACAAGCGGGGGCAGGTTCAGCCTTGCCGCCAGCTCGACAGCGTGCCTGACAAGGTAATGCCCGCCCAGCAGCAACAGAGTGATGCCGGAGAGCAGCAGCAGGGCCAATGTCATGGAATAGTCCCGGGTGGTCGTGAGGTCTCTGCCACAGATTGTCGGCGCGGGCTGTTATTCAAGCCCAGGTAATCCGATTTTCCGGATGAAATTCTCCTGCCCCGCCGTCTCGATGCTTCCGGGGCGTGCCGATCTGACAAGCGCGATGGCATCATTGGGCCCGGTTCCGGACTGCACCAGAAGGCTTGCCGCGAGCAGGCCTGTCCGGCCGAGCCCGGCCTGGCAGTGGATCGCAACACGGTTTCCATCGGCAAGACCTGCCAGCAGCTCGTCAAGCAGCTGGTCGAATTCGGCCTGACGTCCCGCAGTAGGGGCGGTGCGGTCGGTGATCGGGAACTCACGCCATGCCAGCCCTTTGTCGATGGCAAGGCGCGGTAGCGCGCTGACACCGAGTTTTTCCCGTTCATCCTCGCCAATGAGGGTGACGAGACCGGTTGCGCCATTCGATATCAGAAGGGTGAGGTCGGCTTCCAGCGTAGCGGTGGAGTCCGGTGTGGTGCCCGTTGGCCGGTCACCCCGAAGGCCGGGGCACCGGCACAGCATCAGCCCGTTCGGGCCAAGGCCCGGAGCTGCCAGAGCCGAAAAGGCAAAGGGTCTGTCGAGGAAATGTGTCATGCCGCCCTGTTTCCGCCTGTCCCGTGAATGACTTCAGAAACTGTAGGTTATGCTGGCGATCACCGCTGAGTCCTGCGACAGGGCCGTACTGTTCGGATCGCGTTCATAGCGCTCCGCAAGACGGGCGCTCGCCTCGAAAGTCAGCTCGTCCGTCAGGCGGCGATCAATGCTGAAAGTCATGGTCTGTGCCGCATTGTCGAGGTCGCGGGTGAGCAGCCCCAGAACCTGGGTGTCCTCGACATCGTTCCACACCCACCTTGCGCCGAGGGTGAGGTCGTTCTGGAAACCGCTATGCGAGAGGTCCTTGCGGCTGTCGCGGGCATATTCGGCCAGAAGAACGAGATCGCGCCCGTCGCCGGTGATGTCATAGAGATTGTGCTCGACGCCGAAGACGCCGGCGCGATAGCTCCGCGCGGTGCCGAGCCGGTCATACTGGCCCTTGCGGTGGATGATTTCGGCCTTGAGAGCGGTATCGCCGCGAAGATACTGGATGTCGAGCCCGGCCTGGGTGATGCGGCTATAGTCAGGCTTCAACCTGCCATCGGCTTGCGGCAGCAGGCGCGGCGAATGGCCGGTGCCCCGGAACCAGCTGAGACCAAGATCGATATCACCGAAATAGCCCGACCAGCGGATGGCGTTGGCGATGTCATTCCGTTTCGCCCCGCCGGAATAGCTTGTGCTCTTGCTGATGCGAAGGCCCGGTCGCTCGCGCGCCGACAACTCCGGATATGCATTCTCGACAAAATCGATGGCCATCAGATCGAGCTGCCCCGGACCAAGCGGCCAGGACACCCGCGCCATCGGGGCGCCGCGTTTCTCGCTCCGCATCAGACCGCGGCTGAAATCGCGGCTGTTGACGATATCGACTGGGTTGTAGCTTTCGACCTTGCCCCAGAACAGGATGGTGCTGCCGACGAGAATATCGGCATCGCCAATGCGCGCGGTGACGTTCGCCTCACGGAAATCGACAAGGCCGCTGCCGCTTGTGCCGCCGGTGATCCGCGGTTGCAGCAGCATCTCGGCCTCATCGCCATAGATGACCAGCTCGGGCCTTGCCTCGAAATGGGCAAAGCTGTCCTTCTGCCCGGCATGGGCAGCTTTTTCGGGATACCAGCTTGCCTCAAGCGTGACCTCGCCGCTGTGCTCGACGCCGATCTCGGCGGATGCCGGTAGTGGCAGGTAACAGGCAAGCGCCGCCGGCAGAAGCATCAGCCGGCAGAGCTTTTTCATTGGAGTCATCGGCTGGCCTTGGGAAGTCCCTGCGGTGTGAAGTCACGTTCGGTCAGCCCCTGACGGAAGCTGTAGTCGCCCCAGGCAAGCCGGGTCGATTTGCCGGTCTGGCTGTTGTCCATGATCATCACATGGGCGCGCCAGAACTGGCCTTCATACTGCCGGTAATCCTCGAAGCGGAGAGATTTTTCAAGGTCGCCGCGGCGGTTGTAGAAATCGATCCGGTGAACGCGATATTCGTCAAGGTCGATGAAAGATACGCGGCGCGAATAGCCCGAACGCTTGTTCTTCGGGCGGCTTTCGACAGCAGCGCAGGTCAGGGAAGCATCATGTTCGCAGGCGGCATCCTCGAGCCAGATATGGTCATTGTCGGCCACCTCCTCGGAGCCCAGATCCTCGTAAGAGAATTCGGACGATACGAATTTGCCGGTGCGGTTCGACGAGGAAATCCGCTTCACCCGCTTGACCGCCGGCAGGAAAATCCATTGCGAGTCATCATCCGGCTCGATCTTGGAATGGGTCAGCAGTGCGGTGCCGCGAACATCACGCGGTTCTGAAAAGGTGATGATCGAACGGTCGCCCTCAAAGGCATCGGCAGCCTCGAGGATGGTCGAACGGAACTTGCGGACGGACTCGTTGCCGGCCTTGTTCTTTAGAACCATTTCGCCCTCGACGGTAACATCGCCCCAGCCCTTGTCGCGGCTGTCGACCTCGGTGGCGATGGCAAGTCCCTTTTCGTTGGACGCGTTGGCGCCGGTCATCGGGATAATGGCGAGCGACGCGGCGATCACGGCGACCGCTGCAAGCGAGGCCGTGGTGGCGGTGGAAGTCTTCATGGTTTTCATCCTGTCGAGAAAGATCAGTAGCGGCGGGAGGAAGAGGAAATCAACGAACAGCGCAAAGCTGAGCGTGATCGCGGTCAGCCGGGCCATGTCACGGTTCACGGCAAAGCCCGACTGGCCGAGAATGGCAAAGCCGATGACGAGGCCGAGCGAGGTGACTGTCAGCGCCATGCCGACGGACTTGAAGGCGTAGCGGACACTGTCCTCGGCGCTGTCGCCGCGCTTTCGCGCATTGGCGTATTTCAGAATGAAATGCACCGTGTCATCGACAACGATCCCCAGCGTCATGGCGACCACGATGGACACTGCCAGCGTGACATTGCCGACCATATAACCCCAGAGCCCGAAGCCCATGATCGCTGGAACAAGGTTCGGCACCAGTGAGACAAGGCCGAGCTTGAAGTTGCGCAGAACAAGGAAAATGACAAAGGAGATAAAGACCAGCGCGAGGCTTGTTCCCTGCAGCATCGAGGGCACGTCACGTGCCGAGATCATGGTGTAGACATGCGTCTGGCCGGTGACCGGGCTCTTCAGTTCCGGTGCGTTCTCAGAGAACCAGCTCTGAATTTTCTCATCGAGCGCGATCAGCTGCCGCGTCGTCGCATAGCCGACAAAGGCCGAGACCCGTGTCGAGGACCGGTCGACATTGATCTGGTCTGTCAGGTCCATGCCGTAGCCGAGCGACAATTCGTAGAGGAACAGGAACTGCGAGGCCTCCTCGTCACTTTCGGGAATCCGGTAATAGGCCGGGTCGTCGCTGTTCATATTCATGTTCAGCCGCTTGATCGTATCGCTGAGCGAGCGGATGTGGCTGATCTCCGGCTGGTCGCGGAGGAAAGTCGACAGATCGTTGAGAGTCTGCAGGTATTCAACCGAGTTGATGCCGTTCTCGACACCCGTATCGACCGAATATTCCAGCACGTTCAGACCACCAAGCTCCGTCTCGTAGAGGTCGGTGGCCTGCCTTGTCTCGAAGCTCTCGTCAAAATAGCGCAGGAAATCATCCTCGAGCTTGATCTGCGAGATGCCGGCACCAAAGGCAATGATCACCACCGGGATGCCGATAAGAAGGCGCTTCTGGTGGCGGATCACGAACTCGCCAAGCGCGACCATGAAGCTATCGACAGAGGCGGTGCGCTTGTTCTGTTTGATCGGCAGCCAGCAGATCAGCCCCGGAAGCAGGAACATGGTAAAGATCCAGACACCGATCATGCCGCCGGCGACCATGTTGCCAAGCTGGCGGAAGGGCGGCGAGATCGAGAAGTTCAGCGACAGGAAGCCGATGGCCGTGGTGAAGACGGCGACACTGATGCCAAGCCCGTGATCAATGATGGCGCGGCGCGCCCAGACGGTCCGGTCGGCGGTTTCCTGCATTGTCTGGCGGACCGACGACAGCACATGGACGCTGCTGGCGACGGCAAGGGTGATGACCATCAGCGGCGCCACTGCTGTGGCCGAGTTGATCGGGATGCGGGTCCAGCCGAGTGCGCCGAGCGAGACGAGCGCCGACAGTGTGGCGAGGATCAGGATCAGAAGCGAGCCGGTGGCCGAGCGAAGCAGCACACCGACAATGACCAGCATCGCCACAAGCATCGCCGGGGTCAGTGTTTCGCCATCCTTCTGGCTGGCGGTGGCGAATGCCTGGCTGATCGCGACCGACCCGCTGGCCTTGAACTGGATGTCCGGATAGGCGGCGCGGTATTTTTCGAGAAGCGGTTCAAACTCGGCATTGATGTTTGGAATTTCAGAGACGAGGTCGATCCCGGGAAGCCGGAAGATCACTGAAATCGCGGTGGCGCTGGCATCCTCGTTGATCAGGCTGTTGCGGATCTCGATGCGGTCGAGCGCGACTGCCCGTGCCGCAGCAGCGTCCTCGTCGGTCACCATGTCGGGTTCGGGAACAAGGTCTTCCACGACCATCATGTCGCCGTCGGCATAGGTGTTCTGGAACCGGGTGATGGAATTCACCAGCCGCACATAGGGAAGGTTCCACAGATCTTCGGTCATGGCCCCGATGGCCCCAAGCGTGCGTGGGGTGAATACTTCGCCATCTGCCGGAACGATGATGATGGCCAGATTGTCGTCCTTGGCGAATTCCTGCTCGAACCTGTCGAGGCGGATTTTGTCCGGGTTGTCGGCGGCCATGAAGACACGCCCGTCCGTATCGAGCTTCAGGTTAGGAATTCCGGCGAAAACACCGAAAGCCAGAAGCATGGTGACAATCGCCACCTTGATGCGGTTGTTTACGACAAACTCGGCAAAACGTTCCATAAGTCCCTCTCCAGATGGGGTGCCATGTGGCCATAAAGTCAGACCGGATAGATAGGCCCGGATAGATAAGCCGGGCGCAACGAGCCCTGCCTCTAAGGTAACAATGTTTTGTGTCAGCTTTGTAACAGCCGGGCACTACAGGTTTCGTTCCAGCGAAAAATATACCGCCCGGTATTTATGTCAATTATAAAAATACCGATCGGTATTTATTCAACTTCTGGATGAAATTCCAGAGATGTTGCCCGATGGAATCAGGCAGATGGCATCAGGCAGCGATTCCGTCAATAGCAAGCGCCACCATGCGTTTTAGGTTCTCTTTCGGCTCGCCAATCAGCACCACGTTCTTGGCAATGATGGTCTGACCCGCCACAAGCCGTACAGCGGCGTTGAGATCGATTCCCGGACGCAGTTGCCCGGCGGCCTCGGCGGCTTTCAGCCGTTCTTCGAACATATCGAGAATGCCCTGAACCGCCTGATGGACCGTGGCCCGGCTTTTCTCGCCGATGGCATTGCCAAGCTGGACACATTCCATCAACAGACAGCCTGTCGGCATGGAGGCGTTCGCATGCTTCTCGTAAAGGTCATCAATCTGCTTGTCGAACCAGGCGTTGAGGTCGGTGCGGATGTCGCCTGTTGCGCCAAGCAGATCAGCATGAAGGGTCCGTTGGCTCACATAATGCTCGATGGCTGCGCTGACCAGTCCGTCCTCGTCCCCGAAATAGCGGTACAGGGTCGGCTTCGAAACACCAAGCACACGCGACACTTCGTTGAAGGAGGTGGAGGCTACGCCCGACTGCCAATAGAGGTTGGTGGCAGCCTCGATGGTGCTGGTCCGGTCAAAGGACACCGGACGTCCGATGGATTTCGAAGCAAGGTCGGTCATGGTCCTGTCCTGCCGCAAGGCATGGCCTGTCGCGGCTGGTAAGAAGCTGCTGGCTGCCCTAGATATAGGCGATGCATCCCGCTGCGTTCAACCGCTGTTTGCGCGAAGGCGGATTGCGGTGTTGATGACCAGCCTGTAGCGTGAAGCCACAGGCCAGCAGGTTCAGGTCAGCAATTTACCGTGTCTTTCAACGTGGAGAAACCGTCCCATGCGTGATGCCGTCATTGTTTCCACAGCTCGCACGCCGATCGGCAAGGCCTATCGCGGCGCATTCAATGACACGCAGGCTCAGGAGCTGGCAGGCCATGCCATAGGCCAGGCGATTTCACGCGCCGGCATCGCTGCCGAGGAGATTGGTGATGTGGTCATGGGTGCCGCGCTGCAGCAGGGCTCGACCCATCTGAACGTCGCGCGCCAGGGTCTGATCAGGGCCGGGTTGCCAACCTCGGTCCCGGGCATGACCGTGGACAGGCAATGTTCTTCCGGCCTGATGGCACTTGCGATCGTCAATGACCGCATCCGACTGGGCGAGATGAATGCGGGTGTCGGTGGCGGCGTTGAATCCATCTCGCTGGTCCAGACCGAAACGATGAATACGCACCGCCTCGTCGATCCATGGATCAACGAGCATCGGCCAGATGTGTATATGTCGATGATCGAAACAGCCGAGATCGTGGCGGCTAGATATGGTGTGTCGCGTGAAGCGCAGGATGAATATGCGGCAGAGTCCCATCGCCGGACCGCGGCCGCCCAGACCGACGGCAGGTTCGATGCCGAGATTGTGCCGCTGCCCTCTTTGATGAAGGTCAAGGACAAGGAAACAGGCGAGATCAGCGATAAGGCGGTCACGCTGGAAGCCGACGAGGGGGTGCGCCCGACGACGACGGCCGAAGGGCTGGCCGGGCTGCAGCCGGTCTTCCGCGACGGCCAGCAGCTTGCTGAAGGCGCCTTCATTACGGCTGGCAACGCCTCGCAGCTGTCGGACGGGGCATCGGCCATGGTGATCATGGAGGCGGCAGAGGCATCGCGCCGCGGGCTCCAGCCACTGGGATGCCTTCGTGGCATCGCCGTGGCCGGCTGCGACCCCGAGGAGATGGGAATCGGGCCGGTCTTCGCTATTCCGAAACTCCTTGGCCAGCACGGCCTGGCGGTGGACGACATTGATATCTGGGAGCTGAACGAGGCCTTTGCCTCGCAGGTGCTCTATTGCCGCGACAGGCTCGGCATCGACCCTGAGACATACAACGTCTCTGGTGGATCGATCGCCGTTGGCCATCCTTATGGCATGACCGGTGCGCGCCTTTCGGGCCATCTTCTGATTGAGGGAAAGAGGCGCGGCGCCAAGCTTGGCGTTGTGTCGATGTGCATCGGCGGCGGCATGGGTGCTGCCGGCCTGTTCGAAATCTACTGACCGGGTGCCGGCACGGAGGAGAGACATGTCGTGCCACGCAACCTGATCCTCGCCATCGGCGTCATCTTCTTCGGTATCATTGCCTTCGACATGATGGGGATCATCGTGCGGCTTCTTGGCGACACCTATCCGATCCTGCAGATAGCCGCGATGCGGAATTTCTTCGGGATGATTCCGGCGCTGCTCCTGCTTGCGCATGCTCGCCAGTTTGCCGCCTTGCCACGGTTGAACCAGCCGCGGCTTCACGCAATCAACCTGTTGCGTTCAATATCTGTCGTGGTGGCGCAGTTCAGCTTTTACACCGCGCTGACGAAGATCGAGTTCGCCACTGCCGGCGCCCTCGGTTTCAGCGGCCCGATTTTCATCACGGCACTTTCGGTGCCGCTTCTCGGGCATGTCGTCGGCGTCTGGCGCTGGAGTGCGATCTTCATTGGGTTTGCCGGTGTGCTGACCATCATGCAGCCCTTCAGTGACGGGTTCTCGCCCTATATGGTGCTGCCGGTGATTGCCGCTTTCTGCTACGCGCTGTCCAGCATCCTTGTCAGGCTGTATCCGCTGGATATGCCGTCGGCGGCGATCCAGCTTGGCCAGCAGATCATGACCTGTGCCCTGGCAACGCTGGCAATGCTGGTGTTTTTCGATCCTGTCGCTATCACCGGCGCGTCCGATGCCGGGCTGATCGTGATGATGGGGGCGTTCGGCGGCACTGGTGTGATGTGCCTCGTGATCGCCTACCGGCTTGCCGATCCCAGCAGCGTCTCGCCCTTCGAGTATTTCGGCATACCGGTGTCCTTCGCGCTTGGCTGGCTGTTCTTTTCCGAAGCGCCGTTCGACGATCTGTTCCCGGGTATTCTGTTTATTGTCGGGGCTGGTATGATCATCATGGCAAGAGAGCGGCGTGAACAGAGGCGCGCCGCAGCGCAGGATCAGATGTGAAACAGGTGGGAAATAGGGGTGACTATGGCGACGGCAATTGACGGGGCGGTTGCAAAACTGCGCGATCTCCTGGGCGACAGGCTGTCGACGGGATCGTCGGTGCGTGAGCTTCATGCCCGTGACGAGGCCTATACCACGCCGGCGCTTCCCGATGCCGTGGCCTTTCCGGAAAGTGCCGAGGAGGTGGCCGCCATCGCCCGCATCTGCGCTGGTGCCGGCTGTCCCATCGTCCCTTACGGTATAGGCACCTCACTGGAAGGTCATGTCGTTCCGGTGAATGGCGGTGTCAGTGTCGATTTCAGCCGCATGAACCGGGTCCTTGAAATCGACGAACGCAATCTTCTGGCGACGGTCGAGCCCGGTGTGACGCGAGAACAGCTGAATGAAGAATTGCGCGCCACCGGACTGATGTTCACCGTCGATCCGGGCGCGAATGCCACAATCGGCGGGATGACGGCGACCCGCGCCTCGGGCACCAATGCCGTGCGCTACGGCACGATGCGTGAAAACGTCATGGCGCTGGAGGTGGTGCTGCCGGACGGTCAGGTGATCGAGACCGGCACAAGGGCGCGCAAATCCTCGGCCGGATATGATCTGACGCATCTGTTTGTCGGTTCGGAGGGAACGCTCGGCCTGATCACCCGCGTGACCGTACGCCTGTTTGGCCAGCCAGAGGCGATACTGGCGGCGACCTGTGCCTTCGACACAGTCGACGGCGCGGTGGATTCGGTGATGGATGCGATGCAGGCGGGACTGCCGATGGCGCGGATCGAGCTTCTCGACGAGGTGCAGATGCGCGGCATGAACATCTACAATCCCGATATGAATCTTCCCGAAACGCCGCATCTGTTCCTCGAGTTCCATGGCAGCGAGAGCGGTGTCGCCGAACAGGTCGAGCTGTTCACAGCCATCGCCGAGGAGCATGGCGGGTCAGGCCTTGAATGGGCCACCAGGACCGAGGATCGCAATCGCCTGTGGAAGGCGCGGCATGATGCCTATTACGCTGCCAAGGCGCTCCGCCCCGGGGCCGAGGGATATGTCACCGATTGCTGCGTGCCGATCGACCAGCTTGCCACCGCCATTCGTCGTGCCCGCGTCGAGATCGACAGCTCCGGACTTGTCGCGCCGATTGTCGGCCATGTCGGCGACGGCAACTTCCACCTTGTCATCCTGCTGCGGCCCGACGAGCCGGGTGACCTGCAGGCGGCGAATGCGCTTGCCGAAACGCTGAACCTGATGGCGATTGAGCTTGGTGGCACGATGACTGGCGAACATGGCGTCGGCATCGGCAAGAAGAAATATATGCAGGCCGAGCATGGTGATGCCTATGCGCTGATGGGTGTGATCAAGAAGGCGGTTGATCCGCAGAACATCATGAACCCCGGCAAGATGGTGAATGTGAATTGACCTAGCTGTCGGCCAAATTTCGGACTGGAGACTAGTCCATGGCAAAGATGGTGCTCCTTGCGCTGATTGCGATTGCCGCGGCGATGCTGGTGTTGCGCTTGGCCCCGCGGCTGCGGGCGCGCGTCATGGCTGTGGCGCGACATCCCTTTGTGCGGCAAATCCTGTTCGGCCTTGTGTTCAGGCTGATCAGGCTACTGATCTTTCGGCGCTAGCTTCTTATGGGTGCAGGCCATAGTCGCAGCCTATTGCTGCGGGTCGCAGCTGCAGGCCTGAGGATTTCGCCGACGCATCCGCTTCAGCAATTGTCGCACCCGGGCCAAACGGGCGGTATATTAGGTCGCACTGTCGAATAAAAGGGGTGCGCAAGACACCTTGCAGCCTGATGAGGGGGGTGAAATCATGAGAACGCATGCGCAGGCAGTGGTTATCGGGGGCGGGCTTGTCGGCTGCTCGATTCTCTATCACCTGGCAAAGCTTGGCTGGCGCGACGTCATCCTGCTGGAGCGCGACGAGCTGACAAGCGGTTCGACCTGGCACGCGGCTGCCAATATCCACGGGTTGCATGACAACAACAACATCACCCGCATCCAGCATTACACGATGAATCTTTACAAGGAGCTCGAGGCTGAAACCGGGCAGGGCTGCGGTGTGTTCCAGCCAGGATCACTCTATCTGGCGCAGACCGAGGAGCGCGAGCATCAGCTGCGCCTTCAGGAGGCGAAAGCCAAATTCTACGGCCTCGGGTTTTATGAGGTCAGCCGCGAGGAGGCGAAGGAGCTTCATCCGCTGGCGCAGTTCGATGATGTGCGCTGCATCATGTTTGAGCCCGATGGCGGTAATGTCGACCCGTCGGGCGTCACCCACGCCTATGCCGCCGGCGCGCGCCTTCTTGGCGCCGAGATAGAGCGCTTCTGCCCGGTGACCGGGACCGATGCGCAGCCCGATGGCAGCTGGATCGTGCACACTGAGAAGGGTGATAT